>JANNBI010000322.1:0-9078 GCA_031385345.1 Paracoccaceae bacterium
CAGGAATTTCATGAACTCCTCGGCGATGACCGCCTCGGCGTGGTAATCCATCGTCAGGTAGGGGTCGGCCCAGTTGCCGGTCACCCCCAGCCGCTTGAACTCCTCGCGCTGGATATCGACCCAGCCCTCGGCAAAGCGGCGGCATTCCTGACGGAAATCGACGATATCCACATCGTCCTTGTTCAGCCCCTTGGCGCGGTATTGCTCTTCGATCTTCCATTCGATCGGCAAGCCGTGACAATCCCAGCCGGGGACATAGCGCGCGTCGCGGCCCATCATCTGCTGGCTGCGCACCACCATGTCCTTCAGGATCTTGTTCAGCGCATGGCCGATGTGCAGGTGCCCATTGGCATAGGGCGGGCCGTCGTGCAGCGTGAAATCCTTACGCTTTTCGCCATTCGGTCCGGCCTTGTCGCGCAACCGGTCATAGACGCCGATCCGCTCCCACCGGGCCAGCCAGTCCGGCTCGCGCTGCGGCAGACCGGCGCGCATCGGAAATTCGGTTTCCGGCAGAAAGACGGTAGAACGATAGTCGGGGGCGGATACGGGCGTGTCGGCGCTCATCGGAGGCATACCTTGCATGGCGATCAGGTCAGGGGTTCAACGGCGGCGCGGGAACACCCCAGGCGCCTTGTCCCGGCGTCATTACAACGCCGGGCGGATAATTCGCGCTATGATCGTCGAATACCACATCATCGCCGCCTTATAACCAGCCCCGCAGCCAAGGTCAAAGGGGTGCGACGCCGCGGCCTCTTGTTCCCCCGCGCCGGATGCATCACATCCCCCTCATGGCCCAACCGCCCCGCCTGCCCATCACCGCCGATCAGATCGCCGCTGTCGGGGCCGCCTTTTACGCCCGCGTGCGCGCCGACCCTGCCCTTGGCCCGGTCTTTGCCGCTCATGTTACCGACTGGCCCGCGCATGAGGCGAAGAACCCGCTTCTGGCGCAACGCGATCCTGTTTGACCATGGCTATGACGGCAACCCCCTGCTGGTTCACCGCGCGGCGGGCGACGTCCATGCAGCCCTTTTCGCCCCTTGGCTGGCCCTGTTTGACACCACCCTGACCGCCACCCTTCCCCCCGACCTTGCCGCAGGGTGGAGCGTTCTGGCCCACCGCATCGGGCGTGGACTGCGGATGGGGCTGGAAAGCGACGGGCCACCAAGGCTAGGCTAGGGTGATGAAGATCGGGATCATCGGCGCAGGAATTGGCGGGTTGGCGGCGGCGGCGCTGCTGGCCGACCGCGATCATGCGGTGACGGTGCTGGAGCGGTTTGAAATCCCCCGGCCCATCGGCTCGGGTCTGGTGATCCAGCCGGTGGGTCTGGCGGTGCTGGACCGGATCGGTCTGGGCGATCCGGCCCGCAGCCTTGGCACGCCCCTGACGGCCATGCTGGGCCATGCAGGGCCGCGCGCGGTGCTGGATGTGGCCTACCGTCCCGACGCGCCCGGTCTGGGTATCCACCGCGGCGCGCTGTTTCATATCCTGTGGCAGGCCGTCCGCGACCGGAATATTCCGGTGATCACAGGCGCGCAGGTTCGCGCAGCCCCCCTGAACGGCGCCCAGCGCCTGATCGAAACGGACATCGACAGCCACGGCCCCTACGACCTGATCATCGACGCTTCAGGTGCCTCCTCGGCCCTGTCGCCGCTGCGGGCGCGGGCGGTCGGGTTTGGCGCGATCTGGGGCCATGTACCTTGGCCCGCCGATACAACCCTGCCCATGGACCGCCTGACCCAGCGCTATCACCGCGCCTCGCGCATGGCGGGGATCCTGCCCATCGGCCGTTTGCCGGGCAGCGACAGGCCCTTGGCCGCCCTGTTCTGGTCCCTGCCCGCCGATCAGCTTAACACTTGGCCAAACGCCGACTTCGACGGCTGGCGCGCCACCGCCCGCAGCTTTTGGCCCGATCTTGCGCCCTTTCTGGACGCCCTGCCCGGCGCCGGGGCCATGACCGCCGCGCGCTACAGCCACGGCACCCTGCGCCGCCCCTATGCCCCCGCGCTGGCCTTTATCGGGGACGCCGCCCACCGCGCCAGCCCGCAACTGGGGCAGGGCGCGAATATGGCGTTGCTGGATGCGATGGCGCTGTCCTTGGCGCTGACCGGGGATGACCCCCTGCCGCGCTATGCAAGGACGCGCCGCTGGCATGTCCGCAGCTATCAGGCGCTGTCGGCTCTTCTGACGCCGATGTACCAATCCGACAGCCGCCTTCTGCCGCCGCTGCGCGACCATCTACTGGCCCCGCTGGGACGCCTGCCCCCGGTGCGCGCCGCCCTGACGCGGCTGGTCTCGGGCGACCTTCTGCCCCCCCTCGCCAGCACAATCTTTCCCTGATCCACCCCTCCAGCCAACCCCAAAGGCCCCTTCCCCATGCAAGACCCCTCCCTCAACGTCCTTGGTCAGCCGCTGCAAAGCTGCTCCACCTCCCCCGCCACCGGATTCTTCCGCAACGGCTGTTGCGACACCGGCCCCGCCGACACCGGCCAGCACACCGTCTGCGCCCGCATGACGGCCGAGTTTCTGGCCATGTCGAAATATCTGGGCAACGATCTGTCCACCCCGCGCCCCGAATACGGCTTTGCCGGGTTGAAACCAGGCGATCAGTGGTGCCTGTGCGCTGGCCGTTTCCTGCAGGCCCATGCCGAAGGCGCCGCTCCGCAGGTCAACCTGCCCGCCACCCACCGCCGCGCGCTGGATGTCGTCCCGCTTGAAATCCTTCAGCTTTATTCGGCCGCCGCCGAAGATGGCCCGGCGACCGACGCCGGCTGAACTGGGACCGGAGCGACATACTCGCGCATCAGATCCTCGATGAACACCGACAGCAGCTGCGATCGGCCCGACACCCCCGCCTTGCGGTAAATCGCATTGGTCTGCGCCTTGACGGTGCCTTCCGAAGTGGCCCGCAGTGCCGCGATCTCTTGCGTGGACAGCCCCTTGACCGCGAACAGCGCCACATCCCGTTCCGCCGGGGTCAGCCCCCATTCCGCGAATTTTTCCTGCATCAACGCCCCAAAGGCCGAGGACGCCCGCCGCAGGCTTTCGCGCGCGCGGTTGCGATCCGCAATGGCATGGCGCAGCGCCATCCCCCCCAGAACCAGCCCGGTGATCAGCCCGAACGACGCGAAAATCTCAAGATACTCGCGCATTTCCCAGGAAATCGGCGATATGGCAAAGGCGAAAGACGCCGACAGAATGTCTGAGACAAAGAAAAAAGCGCACAGCGCCTGAAGCAGAAACACCGCCGCAAGACCAAGCGGGGCACGCATCAGCGCCCCCGGCGCAGGGTCAGACAGGCCCGCGCATCAGTCATTCTCACGCTCCCGGTCCTCGCGGTCATCGCGCGCATCCTCGGCATCATCCGCCGCGTCCTCTGCCGCGTCTTTGGCATCATCGGCGGCATCCTCTGCCGCGTCCTCGGCATCATCATCACCGCCCGATCCCGACCCCGAACTATCATCCCCGCCCGATCCCTGTCCCGAACTGGGCAACTGCGCCAGAATCGGGTTGTCATCGGCATCCAGCCACATGTCGCGCAGAATCTCTCCGGTCTTTGGGTTCAGAATGATTTCGCGCAGGCCCTGCCCATTGCTGCCCTTGATCCGCAGCCGCCCCAGCAACGTCGCCTCGACCTGAATATTGCCATAGCCCTGCGCCACCAGCTGGCGCACCACCTGATCGGCAAAGGTTTCGGCCACGGACATCGAGGCCGCGCCAACCGCAGCCCCGAACATCAACATGAAAACGCGACGGTTCATCTTGGGATCTTTCTTCGCTTGCGCCAAGTTTAGCGCCGATTGAGAGGGACCGAAACCCCGGACCCTCTCTGGTTACACTGCGACAGCCGTCGCGCGCTTAGTCGTCGTCGCCGCCGCGACCCCGACCCCGGCCCTTGCCGCTGTCATCGCTGTCATCATCCGAACCGGCGTCGTCGTCATGGTCGTCGTCCGAATCGTCGTCCGAATCGTCGTCGCCACCGTGGTCATCGCCGTCATCGTCCGACCCGCTGTCATCACCCGAATCGTCGTCGCCGTCATCATCCGACCCGCTGTCGCCATCGTGGTCGTCGTCGCCGTCATCATCCGAGCCGTCATCGCCATCGTCGTCCGACCCGCTGTCCTCATCCGAGTCGTCATCGCCGTCATCATCCGACCCATTGTCATCGTCCGAGTCATCATCGCCTTCGTCATCGCCGTCGTCATCCGAGTCGTCGTCATCACCATCATCATCCGAGTCGTCGTCGCCGTCATCGTCCGACCCATTGTCATCGTCCGAGTCATCGTCGCCTTCGTCATCACCGTCGTCATCTGATCCGTCGTCGTCACCGTCATCATCGGAATCATCATCGCCGTCATCATCCGACCCATCGACAAAATCCTTGTCGCTGGACCCGACCTCAACCCCGTCATCGCCCTCGCCAGCCGCCACGGTCGAAGTCTCCGACTTCAACACCGCCCCGGTTTCAATGTCATAGATGGTTTCGGTTTTCACCGTCCCCTTGATCGCCTCCACCTTGATCTGGGTCGGCCCCTGCTTCACCTCGATCGAGGTATAGCCCTCGGCCTGATAGGCGCTGATCACGCCGTCAACAGAGATCGCGGCCATGGCCGTCGTGCTGGCCAGCGTCAGGCTCAGCGCCAGAATGGCGACGCGGCGGTTCATCCGGGCGGTCTGGGCCACAAAAGCCTTCTGGAAATTGCGCATCTTGGTTTTCATCGCGGTGGTCCTTTGGTCTGTGCCCCGCTGGCCGTGGCCATGGGCGTTTTTCGGGATCGGCCCCGTCCAGCACCCTTCACAGGCCGTCTGGTGGATCCGTGCTGACACCCTGCCCCGCCGCCGCCACCGCTGAAAATTGACCTGCAGTTTAAACCGCCCCTCTACCCCGCCAGACCTAGACCCGCCCCCCGTCCTTGCCCCACAGGTTTAGGACCATGGTCCGAAGATCCCCCGCCAAAAGCCCGTAATCCCTGAATAATCCGCTTCCACCTTCAAACCCACTTTGCCCCGTTTCCGCCCGCCTATACCCCCGGTTTATGCCGCAGCGCCCGGCCCCCCAGCCGCACCCCACCACAACCCCCGCCTGATTCGGCCCCCGGCGCAGCAAAAAGGGCGGCCCCTTCGGACCGCCCCAAACCCGCCGCCACGAAGGCAGGCGTCAGATCTTCATGTCAAAGCCCAGATGTTTGGCCACGGTGAAAATATCCTTGTCGCCCCGCCCGCACATATTCATCACGATGATATGGTCGGCGGGCAATCCCGGCGCGATCTTCAACACATGGGCCAGCGCATGGCTCGGCTCCAGCGCCGGGATGATGCCCTCCAGCTGGCAGCACAGCTGAAACGCCCCCAGCGCCTCGGCATCGGTGATGCTGACATATTTCGCCCGGCCCACATCGTGCAACCAGGAATGCTCCGGCCCGATGCCGGGATAATCCAGACCCGCGCTGATCGAGAACCCTTCCAGAATCTGCCCGTCATTGTCCTGCAAAAGATAGGTCCGGTTGCCATGCAGCACGCCGGGCCGCCCGCCAGTCAGACTGGCGCAATGCTGCATCCGGTCGTCCACGCCCTTGCCGCCCGCCTCGACCCCGATGATCCCGACCGAGGGGTCATTCAGGAACGGATAGAATAGCCCCATCGCGTTGGACCCGCCACCAATCGCCGCAATCAGCGTGTCGGGCAACCGGCCCTCGCCCTCTTGCTCGGCAAGTTGCCAGCGCACTTCCTTGCCGATGATCGACTGGAAATCGCGCACCATGGCTGGATAGGGATGCGGCCCCGCCACCGTGCCGATGCAATAGAAAGTGTCGCGCACATTGGTCACCCAGTCGCGCAGGGCGTCGTTCATCGCATCCTTCAGCGTGCCGCGACCGCTGGTTACCGGAATAACCTCGGCCCCCAGCAGTTTCATCCGGAACACATTCGGCGCTTGGCGTTCCACATCATGCGCGCCCATATAGACCACGCATTTCAACCCGAACTTGGCGCAGACCGTCGCTGTCGCCACGCCGTGCTGGCCCGCGCCCGTCTCTGCGATGATCCGCGTCTTACCCATGCGCCGCGCCAGAATGATCTGCCCCAGCACATTGTTGATCTTATGCGCGCCGGTGTGGTTCAACTCGTCGCGCTTCATGTACACCTTGGCCCCGCCCAGATGCGCGGTCAGCCGAGGCGCGAAGTAAAGCGGCGAGGGGCGGCCAACATAATGCTTCCACAAATCCTCCATTTCCGCCCAGAAGGTCGGGTCGGTCTTGGCGAATTCATAGCGCGCTTCCAGATCCAGGATCAGCGGCATCAACGTTTCCGACACGAACCGCCCGCCGAACATGCCGAACCGGCCCTGCTCGTCCGGCCCCGTCATGAAAGAATTCAACCCGTCCTCGGCCATGGCCCGCTCCTCAATCAACACCGTCCAGATGTAGCGCCCCCCTCCCCCCGCGAAAAGGCCAAACCATCACCCCTTGCGCACAAATATCCCCCGCAGGGGCGGGGTCAGCGCAGCCGGGGCGGCGTCCCGCGCCCCCGCGGCACGTCCTGAACGGCGGCCATGAACTCCGCGATCATCCCCGCATCCTTGACCCCGGGAGCGGATTCAACCCCGCTGGCCAGATCGACCTGCCGCGCCCCGGTCAGCCGCACCGCCTCGGCCACATTCTGCGCCGTCAAACCTCCCGCCAGCATCCAAGGCCGCAACCAGCGCCGCCCCGCCACCAGCCGCCAGTCAAAGGTCAGCCCATTTCCACCGGGCAGCGCCGCACCCTTGGGCGGCTTGGCGTCAATCATGATCTGATCCGCCACGGTCTGATAGTCCAGCAGATCGGCCAAATCGCCTTCATCCGCGACGCCCAGCACCTTCATCACCGGCAAGCCATAGCGCGCGCGCACCTGCGCCACGCGGTCGGGCGTCTCGTGGCCATGCAGTTGCAGCATGTCCAGCGGCACCGCCTCGATGATGGCATCCAGCGTCGCATCGTCGGCATCCACCACCAGCGCCACCTTGGCCAGCCCAAGCGGAGCCGCCAAAGCCAGCTCACGCGCCAGATCCAGCGTCACGAAGCGCGGACTTTTGGGAAAGAAGTTCAGCCCGAAATAAGCCGCCCCGCTGCGCGCCACGGCCTCGACATCGGCAATGCGGCGCAATCCGCAGATCTTGACCCGCACCTGCCCCATGGCTCAGCCCTTCCTGGCGTCCAGCAGCGCCAGAATCTCATCTTTGGGGGTCGAGGTGCTGTCCTTCATCACCGCCAACTCGCGCTCCAGCTTGGCCACGGCGCGGGTGCCGCTGACCGCCGCCACCCGGTGCTTATGCTCACGCGCCCATTCCCAGGCAAAGCCAAGGATCAGGCCCAGCGCGATGCCCAGAAACACCACCAGAAACAGCGGCACCTGCACTTCGTAATTGGCGCCGAACAGCACGGCCAGATCATCGGGCAGGGCACGCAGCGCCACGGGCGCGCGGTTGGCCATGGCCAGCGACACCAGCGCAATCGCCAGAAGGGCCAGAAAAAGGTAGCGTAGGGTGCGGATCATCATATGTGCCAATACTTGAAAGGGCTTTGCCCCATCATCGGTGGCTTGGCGCTGCGCCGCAAGATGGCTTACTTGGCGTTCAGCCGATCCCGCAACAATTTGCCGGTCTTGAAGAAGGGAACCTTCTTGTCGTCGACCTTGACGGCTTCTCCGGTGCGAGGATTGCGCCCGACCCGTGCATTGCGCGACTTGACCGAGAACGCGCCGAACCCGCGCAGTTCCACCCGGTCGCCCTTGGCCAGGGCCTCGATGATTTCTTCGAACACCGTGTTCACGATGCGCTCCACATGGCGCTGTGTCAGGTGCGGGTTTTCATCCGCGATTTTCTGGATCAATTCAGACCGGATCATTCAGCTTATCCCCCCTCGTGATCGCGCTTGCCCTGTTTTTCGGGCTTAGGACGTCACAGCAACTCTAACTCTCCGGACTATAGGACAAAATTTCCGGACTGCACAAATGAAATTCCAACTGTTGCATAGGCCAAAAGATTGGGCCGCCCCTTCCGGGGCGGCCCAATTTCAACTGCAGCGGGATATAAACCCCGAAATCCTTATTTGCCGCCCTTCAAAGCGGCGCCAAGGATGTCGCCCAGCGAGGCGCCCGAATCGGACGATCCATACTGTTCAACGGCTTCTTTTTCTTCCGCGATCTCACGCGCCTTGATCGACAGACCCAGTTTGCGGGTCTTGCTGTCGATGTTGGTCACGCGCACATCGATCTTGTCCCCAACCGAGAACCGCTCGGGGCGTTGATCGCCGCGATCACGGCTCAGGTCAGACCGGCGAATGAACGACTTGGCGCCGTTGTATTCAACCTCGACACCGCCCTCTTCGATCGCCGTCACTTCGACGGTGATGATGGTGCCGCGCTTCACGCCGTCAACCGCATCGGTGAAGTTGTCTTCACCAAGGGCTTTGACCGACAAGGAAATCCGCTCTTTCTCGACATCCACTTCGGTGACGGCAGCCTTGACCGTATCACCCTTGCGGTAGTTCTGAATGGCGTCCTCGCCGCGCTGATCCCAGGACAGGTCAGACAGATGGACCATGCCGTCGATGTCGTTGTCCAGCCCGACGAACAGACCGAATTCGGTGATGTTCTTGACTTCGCCTTCGATGTTGGTGCCCACGGGGTGGGTTTCGGCAAACACTTCCCACGGATTGCGCTGGGTCTGCTTGAGCCCCAGTGAAACGCGGCGCTTGGTGCTGTCGATTTCCAGAACCATGACCTCAACCTCTTGCGAGGTGGACACGATCTTGCCGGGATGCACGTTCTTCTTGGTCCAGGACATTTCCGAGACGTGGACCAGACCTTCGACACCGGCTTCCAGCTCCACGAAGGCGCCGTAGTCGGTGATGTTGGTGATGCGGCCGGTGTACTTGGCGCCGACCGGGTACTTGGCTTCCACGCCGTCCCAGGGATCGGACTGCAGCTGCTTCATGCCGAGGCTGATGCGCTGGGTGTCCGGGTTGATCTTGATGATCTGCACCTTGACGGTGTCGCCGACCGCCAGGACCTGCGAGGGATGCGAGACGCGCTTCCAGCTC
>JANNBI010000233.1:0-3611 GCA_031385345.1 Paracoccaceae bacterium
CCGGGCAAGGCGCCCAGATGCACCATGCCGATCACCGGCTTGCCCGACCCGAATACGTTCTGAAAATTGCCCATGGCCTGCCCCTGATCGCTTGGCACCAGACCAAGACTCATACTAGCATGTTAGGGCGGGACGCAGAGGAATTGCAAATGAAGACAAGGATCTGGGATCGGGGCGGCAAGGGTGCGCTGCGCTTTACCGAATTGGGATTTGGCGCGGCACCGATTGGCAATCTGTACCGCGCGGTTCCCGAGGCCGAGGCGCGCGCGGTGTTGGACACAGCTTGGGATCTGGGGGTGCGGAATTTTGACACGGCACCTTTGTATGGGCTGGGCCTGTCCGAAACCCGGCTGAACCCGTTCTTGCGCGGAAAGGTGCGGGGAGATTACGTGCTGGCCACCAAGGTCGGGCGGTTGATGCGCGCCACACGGGCGGGTGAGGAGCGGATCGCGATTGGCAAGTTTTTCGACGTGCCGTCGCGGGTAGAGGTCTACGATTATTCCTATGACGGGGTGATGCGGTCGCTGGACTTCAGTCTGGAGCGGTTGGGGCTGGACCGGGCGGATGTGCTGTATGCACATGATCTGGATGTGTTCACCCATGGATCGCAGGCGGCGCTGGACGCGCGGTTGGCCGAGTTCATGGGCGGCGGCTACCGCGCGCTGGTGGCCTTGCGCGATCAGGGGGTGATCCGGGCCTTTGGCGCGGGGTTGAACGAATGGCAGCCTTGCCAATGGCTGACCGAGCGGGGGGATTTCGATCTGTTCCTGCTGGCCGGGCGCTATACCCTGCTGGAGCAGGCGGCGCTGGAAAGTTTCCTGCCGCTGGCGCAGGCGCGCGGGATCGGGATCGTGCTGGGTGGGCCGTATAACTCGGGCGTGCTGGCGATGCCGGCGGCAGAGCGCGCGGCGGGGCGCGCGATGTACAATTACGATCCGGCGCCGGGTTGGGTGCTGGAACGGGTGGCGCGGATTGAGGCGATTTGCGTCGCGCATGGCGTGCGGATGGTCGATGCGGCCTTCCAGTTTCCGCTGCTTCATCCGGCGGTGGTGACGGTGATCCCCGGCGGGCAAAGCGTGGCGCAGGTGCAGGCCAACGCGGCGGCGGCGGCGGCGGTGATCCCGCGCGATCTGTGGGCCGAGTTGGCGGCAGAGGGGTTGATCCGACCTGATGCACCGCTGGGGTGAAGGGGGGGGGATTTATAGGGGGACAATAAAATGAGGCCATCGACCTTCCTTGGCCGCCCCCATGAAGGGAGTTTTTGCGCAGAAAATAACGGCTTAGCGGGAATATAGGGTTTCCGCCAAGATCCGCAGGCTTTCGGCGGCGTTCTGGCTTTCGATGGCGCGGGTCAGGTCGGGATTTGCCGCCAGATCCTGTGCTATCCCCCACAACCGGCGGGTCATGGCGATGTTGGTGGTCGCCTCCTCCACCGGATCAAGGCCGCCGTGATCGGGGAAGGTGTCAAAATAGATCGTGCCGGGCGGGCCTTGGCGCTGCATCTCGACGAACAGTTCAACCGTCTGCACCGGGTGGACCGCGCCGACCATCAACCCGTCGTCGCGCTTGCCGTAGCCGTCGTTCAGATGGATGCCCAGAATGCGCGACCGCCGTGCGGCAAGGCGGGCAGAGCGCGCCGGAATCTCGCCCGCGAACAACAGATGACAAAAGTCGAGGGTGACGCCGGTGTTGGGGCGCGCCACCTCGTCCAAGGCCAGCAGGGTGGTGGCAAGGTCGGGCATCAGGGCAAAGGCGCGCGGTTCATTCGGTTTGTATTCGATGGACAGATCAAGGGCGGGATTGTGGTCGGCCACTTCGGCAATGGCGGCGATGGTGTCGTCCCACATCCGCGCGTAATCGCCCTGAAACGAATAATCGACGCCGTCCTGCCCCATCCACAGGGTCATGATCTGGCCGCCCATCTGGGCCAGCGCGTCCATACCGCGTTTGGTCAGATCAATGGCGGCGCGGCGGGTGGCGGGGTCGGGGTTGGTGAAGGCGCCAAGGCGAAAGCCGGGATTTGTGTAATACCGCATCGCCAGACCGTTCAGCCCAATGCCGTGGCGGTCCAGCGCGGATCTGGCCTGCGTGGGCGTCAGCCCGTCCAGATGGTCGGGAAAGTTCAGATCGGCATGGGTCATGCCCGGCACAAGCGCCACGCGGGCAAGTAGATCATCAAGCCCCGGCTTTCCCGGCATCCCGTGTTTGAAAGCGTTCAGGCGGGCGGCAAAGCGCAGGTCTGGGATCATTTCGGGGTCAATCCGCGTCAAAAAGGTCGGGCTGGGTCGCGGCGATCGGCTCTAACGAGGCGATAAGCTGGCCAAGGTGCAGACGGGTCGCTTCGCGTGCGGCGGCGGGATCATGCGCTTCAAGGGCGGCAAGAATCGCCTGATGTTCAATCAGGGTCTGTTCGACCCGGCCCGGCGAGGGCAGGATCAGCCGCCGCGCCCGGTTGACATGTACCCAAGAGCTTTCGGCCAAAGTGGACAGGCGTTTGAAGCCGGTGAAGGACAAGATCAGTTCATGCATCTGGGCGTCGGTCTGATAGAAGCCTGCGAAATCATGGTCGGCAATATGGGCGGCCTGAACGCGCAGATTGCGGCGCAGTTCGACAAGCTGGTCCTCGGTGATCACCTCTGCCACACGCTCGACTGCCGCCAGTTCCAGCGCTTGCCGCAGAAAGGCGCCTTCGCGGACCTCTTGCATGGACAGGCGGGCGACATAGGTGCCGGCCTGCGGCACGACGGTCACCAGATGGTCGGTTTGCAGCCGCGCCACCGCTTCGGCCACCGGGCTGCGCGACACGCCAAGGGCGGTGCAAATCTCGGGTTTGCGCAGGATGTCGCCGGGGCCATAGGCCAAAGTCAGGATCGCCTCTTTCAGCGAACCATAAACCCGCTGCGCCAATGACCCGGAATAGGCCGAAAGCGGTTTCAAACGCGCTTCGGCGGACATGGGCACTTGCGGTGAGGCGGCTTCTGTTTGTAGCATACTAACATGTTAGCTGGAATTTCCGCCAGTTCAAGCACGGCGCGTTGTGGTGCCTCGCAAGTCGGGGCAAATCAGGCGCAAGTCAAGCCAAGTCAAGGAGAGTGTCGTGACGTCCATCACCCAATCCCAGGCCATCCGTCTGCATTCCGCCGATAATGTCGTCATCGCGCTGGCCGATCTGGCGGCGGGCACGGTGCCCGAGGCGCTGGGGCTGGCGCTGCCAGGGCCGGTGCCGCGCGGCCACAAGATGGCGACAGGGCCGATTGCCAAGGGGCAGAACGTGATCCGCTATGGCCAGATCATCGGGGTGGCGACGGTGGATATTGCGGCGGGCGCGCATATCCACAGCCACAACATCGGCATGGGAACGCATGATCTGGATTATGCCTTTGCGTCCGAACACAATCCGCAGCCCAAGGCCGATGTGGGGCGGACCTTCATGGGCTATGCGCGGGCTGATGGGCAGGTCGGGACGCGGAATTATTTGGGGGTTCTGACCTCGGTCAATTGTTCGGGGTCGGTGGCGCGGTTCATCTCCGAAGCAGCCGAGAAGGACGGTTTTCTGGACTCCTTTCCCAATGTCGATGGAGTGGTGCCGATCGTGCATGGCACGGGCTGCG
>JANNBI010000299.1:0-3180 GCA_031385345.1 Paracoccaceae bacterium
TCGGGCAAAAGCTCGGGCAGGGTCGGGCCGTCGGTGTTGACCAAAAGGGCGGGATCTTTGGCCAACCGCGCCTTCAACTCCGCCTGTTCCTTGGGACCGGCCTCGACCAACAGCAGCTTTGACCGTGCCAGATGCGGGGTCAAAGCCGTCATCACCGGGGCAAACCGCGCATCATCCAAGTGCAGGGTGCCGACAAGAATAACCTCATCATCGCCCCGCGTTGCGCGCCAGGCATTGCCGACGGCGAAAGGCACCGCATCCGCCGCCGCCCGGATCGGGGCGAATTCGGCGGCGGGCAGGGCGGCCATCAGGTCGGCCCCCCGGCATTCGGCCCACAGCGGCGTGGCCAGCATCGACAGCCCAAGGGCCAAGATCCGGACCGGTCCCGACATCCCAAAACGCATGGCGATCCCCCTTTGTTTCGCCTTCGGGTGTCGCACGTTGCGGCCCCATGTCCAACCCCACCAGCCCCCCCCAATCCGATAATTTTCCCCATCGCGGGTGTTGACTCATGGCATCTGAAAGCCTAGGTCAGGCGTCGTTAGCACTCAGCCGTGTTGAGTGCTAATTTCATTCAACCTGGAAACTCAAGGGAGTGTACCCAGATGGCATTCACACCACTGCATGACCGCGTATTGGTTCGCCGTATCGAAGGCGAAGACAAAACCAAAGGCGGGCTGATCATCCCCGACACCGCCAAGGAAAAGCCCGCAGAAGGCATGGTCGTCTCGGCCGGTCCGGGCGCTCGCAAGGACTCGGGAGAGCTGATTGCTCCCTCCGTCAAGGCTGGCGACAAGATCCTGTTCGGCAAATGGTCGGGCACCGAGGTCAAACTCGACGGCGAAGACCTGCTGATCATGAAAGAAAGCGACATCCTCGGGATCATCTCCTAAGGCCTGCGGCGGGTGGTGCGAACGCGCCGCCGTCTCAAGGGTTCGCCTTCTTTTTCAACACCTTAGACTGGAGTCTATATCATGGCTGCAAAAGACGTACGTTTTGATACCGATGCCCGCGACCGCATGTTGCGCGGCGTGAACATCCTGGCCGATGCCGTCAAAGTCACGCTCGGCCCCAAAGGCCGCAACGTGGTGATCGACAAATCCTTCGGCGCCCCGCGCATCACCAAAGACGGTGTGACGGTTGCCAAGGAAATCGAACTGTCCGACAAGTTCGAAAACATGGGCGCCCAAATGGTGAAGGAAGTCGCTTCCCGCACCAATGACGAAGCTGGCGACGGCACCACCACCGCCACCGTTCTGGCCCAAGCCATCATCAAAGAAGGCATGAAATCGGTCGCAGCGGGCATGAACCCGATGGACCTGAAGCGCGGCATCGACATGGCCACCGCCAAAGTCGTCGCAGCGATCAAAGCCGCGGCCCGTCCCGTCAAGGACACCGCCGAGGTTGCTCAGGTCGGCACCATCTCGGCCAACGGCGAAGCTGAAATCGGTCGTCAGATCGCTGAAGCCATGCAGAAAGTCGGCAACGAGGGTGTGATCACCGTCGAAGAGAACAAGGGCCTTGAGACGGAAACCACCGTCGTCGAAGGCATGCAGTTCGACCGCGGCTACCTGTCGCCCTACTTCGTGACCAACGCTGACAAGATGATCGCCGATCTGGAAGATTGCCTTGTTCTGCTGCACGAGAAAAAGCTCGGCTCATTGCAGCCGCTGGTCCCGCTGCTGGAGGCTGTGATCCAGTCGCAAAAGCCGCTGCTGATCATCTCCGAAGATGTCGAGGGCGAGGCTTTGGCCACCCTGGTCGTCAACAAACTGCGTGGCGGTCTGAAAATCGCTGCGGTCAAGGCTCCGGGTTTTGGCGATCGTCGCAAGGCGATGCTGCAAGACATCGCGATCCTGACCGGCGGTCAGGTGATCTCGGACGATCTGGGCATGAAGCTGGAAAATGTCACGCTGGACATGCTGGGCCGTGCCAAGAAAATCTCGATCACCAAAGACAACACCACCATCATTGATGGCGCTGGCGTCAAAGCTGAAATCGAAGCCCGCGTGGCCCAGATCCGTCAGCAGATCGAAGACACCACCTCGGACTACGACAAGGAAAAGCTGCAAGAGCGGGTGGCCAAACTGGCGGGCGGCGTTGCTGTCATCAAGGTTGGCGGCATGACCGAGATCGAAGTCAAAGAGCGCAAGGACCGCGTTGACGACGCGCTGAACGCAACCCGCGCTGCCGTACAAGAAGGCATCGTGGTTGGCGGCGGCGTGGCGCTGATGCAGGCCGCTTCCGCTCTGGACGGCCTGACCGGTGTCAACTCTGACCAGAACGCCGGCATCGCCATCGTTCGTCGCGCCTTGGAAGCCCCGTTGCGCCAGATCGCGCAAAACGCGGGTGTGGACGGCGCAGTGGTTGCGGGCAAGATCCGCGAATCCAAGGACAAGTCCTTTGGCTTCAACGCGCAGACCGAAGAATATGGTGACATGTTCGCCTTCGGCGTGATCGACCCGGCCAAAGTGGTCCGGATCGCCTTGGAAGATGCAGCTTCGGTTGCCTCGCTTCTGATCACCACCGAAGCCATGATCGCGGACCGTCCGGCTGACAAGTCGTCGGGCGGCGGTGGCGGCGGCGGCATGGGCGGAATGGGCGGCATGGACGGGATGATGTAACTTCATCCTCTTGATGAAGTAAGCATCCCCGAAGCCCGCAAAGGCTTTTGGAAAAGGGCGTCCCTCGGGGCGCCCTTTTTTTCGTGTTGAACTAGGGTTCGCCCCAGACCGCTTGCGCCCGCCGGGCAATCCATGCCCCATACCCCACGCCCAGCTAATTCCTTGGCCGAAAGAGCCCCGATGCGCCTGTTCCTTCTGACTGCCCTCGTGATGATGGCCTTTGCCGGCAACTCGCTGATCAACCGTCTGGCGGTCGGCGGCGGGCTGATGGACCCGCCAAGCTTTGCCTTTTGGCGCGTGTTGGGCGGTGCCGTTGTGCTGGCGGGACTGGTCGCTCTGCGCCGGATTCGCAGTGGCGGCAGTCTGTGGCCGCAAGGCTCGGGCAGGGCGACAGGGGTCGCGGGGCTGGTGGTCTATCTGCTGGGTTTTTCCTATGCCTATACCCAATTGCCAACCGGGGCCGGGGCGCTGATCCTGTTTGGTCTGGTGCAGATCACCATGTTCATGGGCGCTGTCATCGGGGCCGAACCCGTCCCCCCCGCCCGCTGGATCGGGG
>JANNBI010000313.1:0-6952 GCA_031385345.1 Paracoccaceae bacterium
GTCGGCCAAACACGCCTTTTCCAAGGATGGCGGATTGGCGGTGCTGTCGGGCAATATCGCGCCGGATGGCTGTATCGTGAAAACCGCCGGGGTGGACGAGTCTATTCTGGTGTTCTCCGGCCCCGCGCGGGTGTTCGAATCGCAGAACGCTGCGGTGGAGGCGATCCTGTCCAACAAGATCCGCGAAGGCGACGTTCTGGTCATCCGCTACGAAGGGCCAAAGGGCGGGCCGGGGATGCAGGAAATGCTGTATCCGACCAGCTATCTGAAATCCAAAGGGCTGGGCAAGGCTTGCGCCTTGTTGACCGACGGGCGGTTTTCGGGCGGCACCTCGGGTCTGTCGATCGGGCATGTCTCGCCAGAGGCGGCGTCGGGTGGGGTCATCGGACTGGTGAACGAAGGCGACATGGTGGACATCGACATTCCCGGCCGCACGATTTCCCTGCGGGTGTCCGAGGCAGAGCTGGCGACCCGTCGTCTGGCCCAGGACGCCGCAGGTTGGAAACCGGTGAAGAAACGCCCCCGGAAGATCACCGACGCGCTGCGGGCCTACGCGCTGTTTGCCACTTCTGCGGCGACCGGGGCAGTGCGGCGTCTGCCGGAGGAGTAGCTGGGCGCAAGCGCCCGGACTTGCCTTTTTGAAACCGTTTGATAGACCTTCCATATGGAAGGTTCATCGGTTTTTTTGCCCATAAGCCGACAGGCGTTGGGCAAGGGGCGTGGTGCCACCGCCTTCCATTCCCCATCTGACCGCGCCTGCCTGGGGTTGGCGCGGCAACGCGCCTGCCCGGGGGCAGGCAGGCGCGGACAGATATGCTTGGGGCATATCTGCCAAAACACCAAAACCCTAATGCCGCCCTGTCAGCCAGTTCCCAAAAGCCGCGAATTTGGACGGTGGGATGCCCAGTCTGGCCTCGCGCCGGTCCCCGATCCGCAGAAGCTGGTACATCAGATGGACGCCAAACCAACGGAACGGCTCCACCTCCCATTTGCGGACCTTGCGGTTGACCCAAGGCAGCTGCGTCAGGTCGGTCACTTTCCCCAAGGCCAGATCCGCCAGCGTCCGCCCCGCCAGATTGGAGGTGGACACCCCAACCCCGACATAACCGCCCGCCCAGCCCAGACCCGTCGCCGCATCCAGACCCACCGTGGCACACCAATCACGCGGCACGCCGATGACGCCGCACCAGGCGTGGTCGATCGGATAAGCGGCGGCTTCGGGGAAATGCTGGTGCAGCACTGCCGTCAAGCGGCGGATGGTTTCGGGGTCCGGCGCGCCGTTCTTGTCCATTTTCGACCCGAACTTATACGGAACCCCGCGCGCGCCGACGGTGATCCGCCCTTCGCGCGTGCGCTGGCAGTAGCAATAGGCATTGGCCATGTCCCCGATCAGCTCGTGGCCGTCCCAGCCGATCTTGGCCCAGACCTCGGGTGGCAGGGGGACGGTGGCGATCTGGGCCGAATTCAACGGCAGCCATTCGCGTTTGCGGCCGGGAAGGGTGGCGGTAAATCCCTCCGTGCAGCGCAGGATGATGGGCGCGCGCAGGGTGCCATGAGGGGTGACGACGACACCTTTGGTATAGGACAGAACCTCGGTCGATTCGTAGATGACGGCGCCCAGACGCTCAACCGCCTCGGCCAGACCGCGCACCAGTTTGGCGGGCTGGATGCGGGTCATTCCGGTCAGGGTCATCGCCCCCAAAGCGCCGGGAATGGTGATGCGCTGCGCCACCTCGGCAGCGGACAGTTCGCGGGCGCGGTGGGCATTGCCCCAGGTCTGATGATGCGCCAGATCGGATTTCAGCCGGGCCAATTGCGCCGGATTGGTTGCGACCATCATTTCTTCAGTGGGCAGGATATCGGCGTCAATGCCCTCCGCCGCACAGACCGCCGAGATCTCATCGACCGTGCCTTCCAGCGCACGCACCATGTCCAGCACCGCCGCGCGCGAGGTGTCGCGGGCATAGCGGTCATGGTTCCAGGCGAAGGTGCCCATGCACCAGCCGCCATTTCGCCCCGAGGCCCCATAACCTGCGAAGTCCTTTTCCAACACCACGACTTTCATATGCGGGGCGGCCTTCATCAGGTAATAGGCGGTCCAAAGCCCGGTGAACCCCGCGCCGATGATGGCCACATCGGCGGTCTGGTCGCCGGGCAGGCCTGGACGGCGGGTCTGCGGCAGGCCGATATCGGCATACCAGAACGAGACATCTCCGAGGTGCATTTGCAGGGCCTTTTGCTGTTTGGCGCATGGTGGCGCGCGGCGGGGGGCGGCGCAAGAGGGGGCGCTGCCCCACCTTTGGGGGTTTTCAGGAAAACCCCCGAAGGTTCCCCGGGAATATTTGTGTCAAAGTGAAGGGCGTTCAGCCGATATCCTGCGCCAGCCAAGCGCGAAACGAGGTCAGGGGGGCGCGGGGCGGGGTGGCGGCGGGGGCGGTCAGGTAATAGGCGCCGTGTGCGGGGATGGCGGGGCCGAAGGCGGGCAGAAGCCGGCCCTCGGACAGGTCGCGGTCCAGAAGGAATGTCGGGACCAGCGCCGCGCCAAGGCCGTGGATCGCGGCCTGAATCATGGTGGCAAATTGGTCAAACAGCATGGCGGGCGGGCGCTGTGAGGCGGCGCCGTGATGCGTCAGCCAGCGCGACCAGTCGCCGGGGCGGCTTTCGAGTTGCAGCAGGGGAAGGGTGAGGATTTGTGACGCAGTTTCAATCGGTTGAGGCAGAAGGCCGGGCGAGGCGACGGCCAAAAGATCCTCGTCCATCAGTTTCAGATAGGTGACGCCGGGCCAATCCTGTCGGCCATAATGGATGGCGGCGTCAAAGGCCGTGGTGGCGAAATCGAAGGGTTTGAGCCGGGTGGACAGGTTCACCGTCACCTCGGGATGGGCGCGGGCAAAACGGGCGAGGCGGGGGGCCAGCCAATGCATCCCGAAGGCGGGCAGGATGGCAAGGTTCAGCGACCCGCCCAAGGGGTTGGCCCGCAGCGACAGCGAGGCGGCAGACAGCGTGGTCAGGGCGCGGCGCGCTTCGGACACGAAGTCCAGCGCGGCGGGGGTCAGGCGCAGGCGGTGCTTGTCGCGGATCAGCAGGGCCACGCCCAACTGGCCTTCGAGCACCTGCAACTGGCGCGAGATGGCGCCTTGGGTCAAGTTCAGCTCTGCCGCAGCGGCGGAAGCGGTGCCAAGGCGGGCCACAGCCTCTAGTGCCAGAAGCGAGGGGATCGAGGGCAAATAGCGGCGGGGATACATATGAGGTTTCCTCATGCTTTGGTGAGGGGGATTGGGTGGCATTTTGGCGGGTTTCCTGCGATAAGGCGAGAACAATAACCACCGATCAGGAGCGCTGCGATGGCCGACCACCCCAAGCTGAAAGCCAAGGACGCGCCCGATCTGGGGCGGTTCAATTGGGAGGATGCATTCCGGCTGGAAGATCAGCTGACCGAAGAGGAGCGGATGCTGCGCGACGGGGCGCGCGCCTATGCGCAGGAAAAGCTGCAACCGCGCGTCATCGCCGCCTACCGCGACGAAACCACCGATCCGGCGATTTTCCGCGAGATGGGCGAGATGGGGCTGCTTGGCACCACAATCCCGGAGGAATACGGCGGTTTGGGCGCGTCTTATGTCGCCTATGGCCTGATCGCGCGCGAGGTGGAGCGGGTCGATAGCGGCTATCGCAGCATGATGTCGGTGCAATCCAGTCTGGTGATGTATCCGATCTATGCCTATGGCACCGAGGCGCAGCGGATGAAATACCTGCCGAAGCTGGCGGCGGGGGAATGGATCGGCTGTTTCGGGCTGACCGAGCCGGATGCGGGATCTGATCCGGCGGGCATGAAAACCTCGGCGAAGAAGACCGCGAATGGTTATGTGCTGAACGGGTCGAAGATGTGGATTTCAAACGCGCCGATCGCGGATGTTTTCGTGATCTGGGCCAAATCGGACGCGCATGGCGGCAAGATCCGCGGCTTTGTGCTGGACAAGGGCACAAAGGGGTTAAGCGCGCCCAAGGTGGGGGGCAAGTTGTCCCTGCGCGCCTCGATCACCGGCGAGATCGTGATGAAGGATGTGGAGGTCGGTGAGGAGGCTTTGCTGCCCTTTGTCGAGGGGTTGAAGGGGCCGTTTGGCTGTCTGAACCGGGCGCGTTACGGCATTTCCTGGGGGGTGTTGGGGGCGGCGGAATTCTGCATGTCCGCCGCGCGGCAATATGGACTGGACCGCAAGCAGTTCGGCAAGCCGCTGGCGCAGACGCAGCTGTATCAGTTGAAGCTGGCCAACATGATGACCGAGATTTCGCTGGGCTTGCAGGCCAGTCTGCGGGTCGGGCGGTTGATGGACGAGGCCAATGCCGCGCCGGAAATGATCTCTATCGTCAAGCGCAACAATTGTGGCAAGGCGCTGGACGCGGCACGCTGGGCGCGGGACATGCATGGCGGCAACGGGATTTCGGAAGATTTTCAGGTGATGCGGCATATGGTGAACTTGGAGACGGTCAACACCTATGAGGGGACGCATGACGTTCATGCACTGATCCTTGGGCGGGCGATCACCGGGTTGCAGGCGTTCTTTTAGGCGGGCGGCTAGGTCGGGCCAATGCCCGACCTATGCCTATTGGCGGGGCTGGGATGGATCTGAAGCTGCGGTTGGAATTTGACACCGGGTTGGTTCTGGGACCGGGCAAGGCCGCGCTGTTAGAGGCGATCGGGCGCGAGGGGTCAATCTCGGCGGCGGGGCGCGGCATGGGGATGAGTTACAAGCGCGCATGGGGGCTGGTGGAAGAAATGAACGCCGGCTTTGCGCAGCCGCTGGTCACCTCGGCGCGGGGCGGGGCCAAGGGTGGCGGGGCCGTGGTGACCGAAGCAGGGCTGCGGGCGCTGATGCTGTTTCGCGCGCTGGAGGCGCGGGTGCTGCGCGATGGGGCGGCGGAGGTGGCGGCGCTAAGCGATATGTTGGCACGGAAATAACGCTTGATCTGGCACCTGCGATGTCGTTATTTCCAAAGGGAAATGACGGAAGGGTGTGGGGATGCGGACGGCGGGGTTGGCGGCGATGCTGGTGGCGGGACTGCTGGGTGGCGCCCAGCCCACGTGGGCCGGAGAGATCACATTCTTTGCGGCATCGAGCCTGAAAACCGCCCTAGATCAGATCGCGGCCGATTGGCAGGCGGACACCGGGCATCTGGCGCGGGTGTCCTACGATTCCTCCTCCAAGCTGGCCAAGCAGATCATCGAAGGCGCGCCGGCGGATGTGTTTTTCTCGGCGGCGGAGCCTTGGATGGACGCGGTGGACGCGGCGGGGATGGTGCAGGCGGGCTCTCGGACGGCGATTCTTGGCAACACTTTGGTGCTGATCGGGTATGGGCGGATGGACCCGGTGGCGGTGACTGGCAGTCTGGATCTGGTCGGGCTTTTGGCGGGGGGCAAGCTGGCGATGGGGGCGGTGGCGTCGGTTCCGGTGGGGCAATATGGACAGCAGGCGCTGATCCGTCTGGGCCTGTGGGACGCGGTCGCGCCGCAGGTGGCAGAGGTGGACAGCGCGCGCGCCGCACTGGCGCTGGTGGCAGTGGGAGAGGCGGGTCTGGGCGTGGTCTTTGGGTCGGATGCGGTGGCGGATGACCGGGCGGGCGATCAGGTGTCAGTCTTGGGAACTTTTCCCGCCGACAGCCACCAGCCGATCCTCTATTCGCTGGCGGTCATCGACGGGGCCGACCCTTTGGCAGCAGAGTTTGCGCAATATTTACAGACGGATAGGGCCGATGCGGTCTTTGCCGATCTGGGGTTCACGGTCTTGCCGTGACCCTGCCGCCCGAAGCGTTTGAAGCACTGTGGCTGACACTGTGGGTGGCGTTCTGGTCGACGGCGCTGGGTCTGCCGGTGGCGCTGGGGCTGGCCTTTGCGCTGGTGCGGCGGTTTCCGGGGCGGTTCTTTGTGAACCTTTTGGTGCATCTGCCGCTGGTCCTGCCGCCGGTGGCGACGGGGTGGTTGCTGCTGATCTGGTTTGGCCGCAAGGGTCCGGTCGGGGGCGCGTTGGAGGCGGTGTTCGGGCTGGTGCTGGCCTTCAACTGGAAGGGGGCCGTTCTGGCGGCGATGGTGATGGCGATGCCCCTGATGGTGCGCCCGATCCGCCAGTCGATCGAGGCCCTGCCGCGCGAGGTTCTGATCTCAGCGGCATCACTGGGCGCGACGCGGGGGCAGGTTCTGGCCCGTGTGGTCTGGCCGATGATCCGGCCGGGGGTGCTGGTGGGTGGAATGATGGGCTTTGCCAAGGCGCTGGGGGAATTTGGCGCGACGATCACCTTTGTTGCGGCGATTCCGGGGCAAACCCGGACGCTGGCCAGCGCCATTCAGGGCCAGTTGGCTGTGCCGGGCGGCGAGGCGGCGGCGGCGGGGATGGTCGGGCTGTCGGTTCTGCTGGCCATGGCGGCGCTGGCGGGGTCCGAGGTTCTGGGCGCGCGCGCGGCGCGGCGGGTCGCGGGACGCTAAGGGTTGGGGTTGGGCGGGCTTTGGCCACAATGGACGGGGTTCTCGGCAAAGAATGCCGGAAAGGTCAGGGATATCTTGGACTTGGGGGGCGAATCTGATATTTGCCGGGTCAGACTTTTGGTTTTGAGGTGTTCGATGCGTTATGAATACAAGGTTATTCCGGCCCCGCGTCGTGGGGAAAAGCTGCGCGGCGTCAAAACCACCGAAGAGAAGTTCGCGCTGACGCTGACCGGGGTGATGAACGCCCTTGGGGCCGAGGGTTGGGATTACGTGCGGGCCGATACCCTGCCGGTGGACGAGCGGTCGGGCCTGACGGGGACCAAGACCAGCTATCAGAACATGCTGGTGTTTCGCCGGGTTCTGGGGGCGGACGTGACGTCAGAGCCTGCCGCACCGACCCGTCTGATCACGGCAGAGCCTTTGGCTGCTGCGCCTCGTTTGGGGGCGGCGACGAATGTGTCGGAAGGGGCGGCGCCC
>JANNBI010000330.1:0-12682 GCA_031385345.1 Paracoccaceae bacterium
CTTGGGCGCGGGCTATAACATCATCCAGGCCAAGATCGCGCTGGGATCGGGGGGCTGGATCGGCGGCGGGGTCCAGAAAGGTGTCGATGCGTTTATACTGATAGTCATGCAGAAACTGCCATGGCGTGCCGCGGGTGAAAAACAGCGACGCGATGGCCGCCCCGCCCAGCAGCGCCACCGCGCCGAAATACCACCAACTGACCCCGGCCGCGAACATCACCGCCGCCCCGGCCACGATCAGCATCACCGAGGTGCCAAGATTGGGCTGCATCAGCACCAGCACCGTCGGCACCACGATCAGCAGCACAGGCACCAGCACCCACAGGGGCCGTGAGATGCGCTTGTCGTCCAGCCAGTCGTAATAGGCCGCCAGCATCATCACCAGCGTCACCTTCATCAGTTCGGACGGCTGCAACCGCATGAACCCCAGATCGATCCAGCGTTGCGCGCCCATGCCGACGGTGCCGAAAAATTCGACCACCAGCAGCAGGATGAAGGTCAGCCCATAGCCCAGCAAGGACATGTTGCGCCAAAACCAGATCGGCGTCAGCGCCACGCCAAGGCTCAGGACAAAGCCCGCCACATAGCGTTTCATCTGCGGCTCGGCCCAGGTGCTGATATCGCCGCCGGCAATCGAATACAGCATCAGCCAGCCGACCGCCGCCACCGCCGTCACCACCAAAAACAGCGCCCAGTTCAGATACAAAAGCTTGGAAATGCCGGTTGGGACGGATTTCAGGCGGTATTCCAGAAAGCTCATACCTTGTCCCCCGGCGGCAGGGTGCCGTCCTCACGGCGCAGGATCAGGGCGTTCAGCAGGCTTTCCATCCGGCCGCGCTGGCTTTCGGGATAGGCGGTCAGGGGGGGCAGGCCCTTGGACATGGCGCGCAGGATGGCGTCGCGCGCGATGGGCGCGGCCACCGCCGACCCGCCGCCGCCATGTTCCACCACCACCGCCACCGCATAGCGTGGGTTGTCCGCCGGGGCATAGCCGACGAACAGCGCATGGTCGCGCCTTTCCCAGGGCAGATCTTCATTGGCCACCACCCCGGTCGCGCGTTCCGCCACCGAGATGTTGCGGACCTGGCTGGTTCCGGTCTTGCCGGCAAAGGTCATCGTGGCATCGACCACGCGGCTGGCCTTGGCGGTGCCACGTTCGCCATTGACCACGCCAACCAGCCCGTCCCGCACGGCGCGCAGATGTTCGGGGTTGATGTCCAGCGGCAAGGCGGGGTCGGGGTCCACCGGTTTGCCGTCAATCGCCTTGATCAGCCGTGGCACCACCATATTGCCAGAGGCGACCCGCGCCGTCATCACCGCCAGTTGCAAAGGCGAGGTCAGCACAAACCCCTGCCCGATCGAGGCGTTGATCGTATCCCCGATGGTCCAGTCCTTCTTGAACCGCTCCAGCTTCCAGGCCTTGGTGGGGATGGTGCCCTCGGCAATGGCCGACATCGGCAGGTCATGCCGCACCCCCAGCCCCAGTTCCATCGCCATGGCCGCGATCTTTTCGATCCCGACCTTTTGCGCCACCTCATAATAAAACACGTCACAGCTTTCGGCCAGCGACTTGGGCAGGTCCACCGTGCCGTGACCGCCCGCTTTCCAGCAGTGAAACCGCCGGTCGCCGCTTTCGATATAGCCCAGACAACGGGTCTTGAATCCCAGGTCGATCTGGCCATCCTTCAGCGCCGCCAAAGCCGTGACGATCTTGAACGTCGATCCCGGCGGATAGGCCCCCTGCACCGACTTATTGGCCAAGGGGCGGTGGTCATTTTCGGTCAGGACGTTGTAATCGCGGTAAGAAATGCCACGCACAAACAGGTTCGGGTCAAAACTGGGCGAGGATACCGCCGCAATAATGTCGCCGTTGCGCACATCCATCACCACACAAGCGGCGGATTCGTCGCCCAGCCGCGCCTGAATGAAGTTCTGCACATCGGCGTCCAGCGTCAGCGTCAGATCGGCGCCGGGATCGCCGTCCAACCGCTCCAACTCGCGCATGACGCGGCCGACGGCGTTCACCTCCAGCCGCATGGTGCCGGCTGACCCGCGCAGATCATCTTCGCGCCATTTTTCCACACCAATCTTGCCGATCTGGAAATCGGGGATGCGCAGCAGGGGGTCGGGGTTTTCCAGCCCCTCCAGATCCTTTTCCGACACCGGACCGACATAGCCCAGAACATGGGCGAAATCGGTGTTGCGCGGATAGATCCGCGACAGGCCGACCTCGGGGGTGACGCCGGGCAGGGCAGGGGCGTTCAGCGCCACCTTGGAGAACTCTTCCCAGGTCAGCCGGTCGGCAACGGTGATCGGCACGAAGGACGCGTTGCGGTCAATGTCCTTGCGCACCCGGTCCAGATCATCGGCGGTCAGGGGGATGACATGGCTAAGACGGTTCAGCACCAGTTCGGTATCGCCCGCGCCTTCCTTTGTCATCACCACCCGGTAATTCTGTTCATTGCCCGCCAGAACCTTGGTGTTGCGGTCCAGAATCAGCCCGCGCGCCGGGGGCAGCAACTGGATGTTGACGCGGTTCTCCTCGGCCAGCAGTTCAAACTCACCGGCTTGGCGGACGCCCAGCGTGTGCATCCGCACGCCAAGCGCGGTCATCATCGTGCCCATCGCGGCGGTCATCAGCAGCGTGCGCCGGGTAAAACTGCGCGAGGAGGCTTCGGTATCGCGGGGGGTCCGTTTCATATCCGGCGTCCTTTGGCGTCCACTTCGCCCATGGCAGGCTTGCGCAAACCAAAGGCCAGAATCGACGCGGCCACAACCACGGGATAAAAAAGCATGGTCACAAACAGGTGTGTCAGTGTGGTGTCAAAAGGCATCTGCGGCAGCAGGGCAAAGGCCAGCACCAGCCGATAGCCCATAAACATCGCCACCATGACGCCCGACACCAGCACCCATTCGACGCCGAAATTCAGCTCTCGCGTCATGGCGCTGCGGCCGCGCAGAAATTCAACGGCGGCGACGGTCATTGCCGCCCACAGACCGGGCGGGCGCATCATCAGCAGATCCTCGGTAAAGATAACCAAGGCCACCAGCCAGAACGGCAGGTAATCGGGCCGCCGCAGGGTCCAGCAGATCACCAGACACAGCAGCAGATCCGGGCCGGGCCAAGTGCCAAAATGACTCTGCAGCGGCAAAAGCCGCAGGAAAAAGACCGCCAATGCCAGCGCCAGAAACAGCAGGCGGTGACCGATGACCGGGCCGAACAGACGTTCAACCATTGCCGTCGCCCCCGGTTACCGGTTCGGGTTGGGGGGCCGGTTGGGGTGTGGTCTGGGCGCCGGACGGGGCGCCCGACTGGGTGGCGGGCCGAAAGTTTTCGGGCACCTGCGGGCCTTGCACCCCGGCGGGCAAGGGGCGCAGGGGATCGGGCGCGATCAGCGCCCCGGCATCGGTGATCGCCGCGATTTCATGGCTTCGCAAAACGCGCAAGAACTCCAGCCTTTGGTAATCCGCCGCCAGGATCACCCGCAGCCGCCCTTCGGCATCCTTGGCCACCTGTCCGACCAGCAGCCCGGCCGGAAACACCTCGCCGTCGCCCGAGGTGACCACCCGGTCGCCCGGCTGCACCGCGTCGGCATCCTCCAGAAAGTTCAGCGGCGGCAACTGGCTGTTGTCGCCCGCCAATATCCCACGCTGACCGGACGGCTGCACCGTCACCGGCACCCGGCTGTTGCTGTCGGTCAAAAGAATGACGCGGGCCGACTGGTCGCCCACCCCGGAAATCCGGCCCACCAGACCAATGCCATCCATTGTGGCCCAGCCGTCGCGGATACCGTCGCGCGCGCCCACATTCAGCAGGACCGACTGGCGGAACGGGCTGCCGCTGTCTGCCAGAACCACGCCCGTCACATGGGTCAACCGGGGGTCCAGGCGCACCTTGTTCAGATCCAGCAGCCGGGCGTTCTTCTGC
This sequence comes from Paracoccaceae bacterium, assembly GCA_031385345.1. Taxonomy (GTDB): domain Bacteria; phylum Pseudomonadota; class Alphaproteobacteria; order Rhodobacterales; family Rhodobacteraceae; genus CAIYZT01. Next base: position 3,929 of record JANNBI010000330.1, read on the forward strand.
TCCAGCTGCAAAGCCGCCTCTTTCCACGCCTTCATCTGCTGCAATTCATCGCGCAATTGCTGGTTTTGTTCGTACAGCCGGGCGTAGGACTGAAAATCGTCGATCATCGCCATGGCATTGGTGACCGGCAGCATGGCCCAGCCAAAGGACGGCACCAACTTGTCCACCAGATTGGCGCGGAATTGTTCGACCCTTGGGCTGTCGATGCGCCAGATCATGAAGATCGCGCCCAAGATCAACAGCACAAGCAGCACCAGCACCCGCCGCAACGGGCGCGTAAAATCTTCTGGTTGGTTGGCGCGTGCCTTGCTCATGCTTGGCCTGGGTCAGCCCAAAAAAGCGATCAGCTGTCGTAGTCGATGACGTGGCGCAGTTGCTTTTCGTACTCCAGCGCCTTGCCGGTGCCAAGCGCCACGCAGTTCAACGATTCATTGGCAACCGAGATGGACAGCCCGGTCTGCTCGCGCAAGGTCAGGTCCAGATCGCCCAACAGCGCGCCGCCCCCGGTCAGCATGACGCCGCGGTCCACGATATCCGCCGCCAGATCGGGCGGCGTGGTTTCCAGCGCCTGCATCACCGCGTCGCAGATCTGCTGCACCGGTTCAGACAAAGCCTCGGCCACCTGGGCCTGATTGATTTCGGTTTCCTTCGGCACGCCATTCAACAGGTCACGGCCCCGGATCGTCATCGACAGACCGCGCCCGTCGTCGGGCATCCGCGCCGTGCCGATGCTGGTCTTGATGCGCTCGGCGGTGGATTCCCCGATCAGCAGGTTCTGGTGACGGCGCAGATAATTGATGATCGCCTCGTCCATCCGGTCGCCGCCCACGCGGACCGACCGCGCGTAAACGATATCGCCCAGCGAAAGCACCGCCACCTCGGTTGTCCCGCCACCGATATCGACCACCATATTGCCGGTGGGATCGGTGATCGGCATCCCCGCCCCGATCGCCGCCGCGATGGGTTCGGCAATCAGCCCCGCCCGCCGCGCGCCCGCCGACAGAACCGACTGCCGGATCGCGCGCTTTTCCACCGGGGTCGCGCCATGCGGCACGCAGACGATGATCTTGGGCTTTGAAAACGTCGTGCGCGGATGCACCTTGCGGATGAAATGCTTGATCATCTCTTCGGCGGCTTCAAAGTCGGCAATGACCCCGTCGCGCATCGGGCGGATCGCCTCGATGCTGCCCGGCGTGCGGCCTAGCATCAGCTTGGCATCCTCGCCCACCGCCAGCACGACTTTTTTGCCGTCCTTGGTGTGATAGGCCACGACCGAAGGTTCGTTCAGCACGATCCCCTTGCCCCGGATATAGACCAGCGTATTCGCGGTCCCCAGGTCAATGGCCATGTCCGACGAGAAAATGCCTGATAACCACGACATGAAAAGCGATCCTGTTCTAGCCTGGGGCCGACCCGACTCGGGGTCAAGAAGTAGCCCTTATATGAATACCAGACCTTGGGCGAAAGGCCCCTAGGTGGTTTAGGCGACGATACGCTGACATGAAAAGTGCAAGTTTGACGGGTAAAACAAGGGAATCCGGCCCCCAAAAGGCTGTTGATTGACCGGGTGCGCCGGGATGGTCATGCCCGGCCACCCTTTCAAAAGCAAAATTTCGACGGTAGGCAGGGGGCAGAACAGCGGGCGCGTGCTGCGCATCGTTGTCGGGGCGCGGTCTTTTGTCTCTATGGTTTTGCGCCCGGCGTGGCATAGTGGACCTGCCTTGGTGTCCGGCGACGGCATCTGCCGGACCGGGTAACGGGCTGCGGACGACAGGCCCAATGGGTCGCTATTGGCGGAAAGAACTGCGGAATGGACAAAACCTTTGCACCCTATCGCCAGCGCGTGATCGACGCCTGCCGAAACCCTGACGACGGCACAAGTTTTTCCGCCGAAGAAAAGGGCGGCATGGCCTTTGTCAATTTTGGCCCGCAAACCCGCATTCCGGTTCCCGCAACCCTGATCTGCGGCGGCGCCGCGCGGGGCGGGACCACGATCCTGTCCTTCCTGTTGACTCTTTTTGGTCAAGAAATGGGCGATCCCGAGGGCAGCGAAGACATGAGCTTTATCGACGCCCGGTTCGATCCAGAGGCGCTGAAAACCCTGATCGCGCTGCGCAACAGCCAGCACCAGACCTGGGGCGTCAAGATTCCGGGCATGTCCAGCGGCCAGTACCAGTTCTTTGACGAAACCTGCCGCAACCCGGTCTATATCTATCTGTACCGAAATCCGCTGTCCGTGGCCCTGTCCACCATACGCCACGCCCCCGAGCATGAAATGTACCCGGCAAATCGACGCGGTCTGGTGACATCGTTGAACGCGTCCGAGTCAAGTTACATCCAGTTTACCCAGTTCCTTGCGGTCACCAACTCCCCGGTTATCCTGATCGCGATGGAGGAGATGAAGCGCAATCCCCGCCGGATCATCCGCCGTCTGATCAAGGCCCTGCGGATCGAGGTGTCGGATGACCGGTTCGAAGCGATCTGCGGCCTGATCCTGGAAGGCGGCTACAAGAACATCTCCGAACTGCCGCCCCTGCCGCCAAACCTGCCCAAGCCGCCCGCATGATCCCCAACCCAAGGCGCTGATCCCTGATGAAGTATCTGATTTATTTCCTGTTTCGACAGGATGGCCGTGTTGATGATTATGTGGCCTATTTTCTGCGTCAGGTCCGGCATCGGTTCGACGTGATCCACCTGATTTCCAACGGCCCGATCTTGGAAGGAGAAGGCAAGCTGGAAGGTTTGGCCGATGTGATCCAGATCCGCGAGAACACCGAATTTGACGTGGGCGCCTACAAGGACGCGCTGTTTTCACGCCCCGACGATTTTTGGGCTGGCTGCGCCGAGGTGACGCTGGCCAACTTCACCTTCTTTGGCCCCATCGGCGCGCTTCAGCCCTGTTTTGACTGGGCCGATGCGACAGATGTGGATTTCTGGGGCGTCACCGCGCACAAGGCGATGCGGCCCAACCCGATCGACGGGTCCGAATTTCTGCCCTATCACATCCAGTCGCATTGGATTTCGGTGCGCAAACCCATCCTGCAAAGCCCTGATTTCATGCGCTATTGGCGCGACATGCCGCCGATCACGTCCTACAACGATTCCGTCCTGAAACACGAAAGCCGCTTCACGCCGCATTTCGAATCCCTTGGCTATCGCTGGGGCGTGTTTCTGGACGACGCGCCCTATAAATCGGCCTATCCCGCCTTCAACGACATCCAGCATGTGATTGACGACGACCTGCCGATCCTGAAACGCCGGCTGTTTTACCATTCCCCGCCGGAATATTACGACGCCTATGACGTGGACCTGCGCCACGCCCTTGACCGGATCGACCGTGACAAGCTGTTCCCGATGGATCTGATCTGGGACTCCTCACGCGGGGCCAGTGCCGCCGCCTTGTATTACAACGCCGACATGCTGCGCGTGGTCGCCGCAGCCGAGGAAACGCCCGACACCACCGCCATCGGCCCGGCCGAGGTGATCTTGTTGGTGCGCGGCAAGATCCCGGCGGTGCGCTGCGCCAAGATCGCCGCCGCTTTACGGTTTGACGGCGATCTGCACCTGTTCGGTGACGATGCCGAGACGTTAGAGGCGATCCGCGCCGCGCTGCGTTCCGACCCCCAAACACCCCCCTCCGTGACCCCGGCCACGGTGACGCTGTGCGCGCATGGCACCCAGTTCGCGCAGATCCTTCGGTCCCTAACCGATTTGCGCGCGGCCAAGAACAAGTCCGGTCCGCCGGTTCTGTTCTGCGTGGCCGATGCCCAGTCTTACGACGCGCTGATGTATGGTCTACGCCACGTCGCGCGCGATCCCTTGGTGGTCAAGGCCGCCCAGGCCGAGGTTTTGCGCAACCCCTATTTCGGCGCGGCCATCCCCGTCGCCAAAAGCTTTGGCAGCCCTTCGGATGCCGAGGCCTTTGATGCCGATCTGCGCGTCAAAACCCTGACCGCGCTGACCGCGATCGGCGTGCAGACCAAGCTGGAAGATATCCAACTGCCAGTGATGTCGCGGGTCTATTGGCTACGTCCGTCCCTTCTGACGGCGTACCTCACGGCCCTGCACCGGCTGCAAAATGACCGCCAGACCGACGCCGACACGCAGGACACACTGGTTGACGCGCTGTTGGTCGGTGGCCTGCCGGTTCTGGCGACCGCGCAGGGCCTGATCACCTTCGCGCTGTCCAACACCGCCGATCTGCCCCGCGTGTTCATCAAGGCCGAAGGCCGGGCGCGCAATGCGGCGCGGGCCATGGGGTCAAAGAACGCCTTTTTGCTGAAACATTCGCTTGATTACACCGCGCAATATCTGACCCAAGAGGGGCGGCAAAAGATGTTCGCGCAGGTCCACAAGGATTCCTACGATTCCGCCTGGTCCGCAGCCTGGAAAGCCGCCTGGACGCAGGCTTGGGATGCCAGCCGCAAGGGGGTGCTGGACTGGATCGCCTCTCCAGACCGCACCCCGGACGAGATTGAGGGTCTGTTGTCAGGCCGGGTTCTGGCCGATGAACAGGCCGCCGCCGGTCAGGCAGAGGCGCAGCGCGCCGCCGATCTGGCCGCGCAAGAGGATTTTCCGCATGATCCGGACGATGGCCCCACGACCTGACAGCCGTCAGAACACAATGCAGTAGCGCCCCTTGGCCCGACCTTCATGCAGGGCCGCCAGCGCGTCATTGACCCCCTCTAGCCCGATAACTTCGGCCTGCGAGTGCAGCGGGGCGGCGGTCTGAATCTTCATCAAATCGCGCATCTGCGCCCGCGTCCCGACCGAAGTTCCGGTGATCGTCACCCCGGTCCATGTCAGCCATTCCTGCACCAAAGGCACCGGCTCGGCCACCATCGCCGCCGCCACGATCCGCCCCAAGGGCCGCGTCGCGGCCAGCATCGCGGGCCATGTCCGCGCGGTGGGGGCAAAGTTGATCGTGGCATGGGCGCGGGCATCGGGCGGCCAGTGATCGGCCAGATCCGGACCGGATTGCAGGGTGGTCTGCGCCCCCATCGCGCGGGCCAGCGCCAGTTTGGCCGGGTCATTGTCCACCGCCACCACATGCGCACCGCGCCGCGCCGCCAGTTGCACCGCGTACAGCCCCAAACCGCCGCAGCCAAAGATCGCGCAGGTTTCGTGCATTGCGACCCCGGCCCGGTCAAGCGCGCCAAAAGCCGTCAACCCGGCGCACATCAGCGGCGCCAGATCGGCGGCCGCGCCATCCGGCAATTTGACGGCGAAATCCGCCTGCGCCAGCACATATTCGGCAAAGGTTCCCGGCACATGAAACCCATGAGCGCGCTGATCTGCGCAAAAACTTTCCTGCCCGCCCCGGCACAGATCGCAGATCCCGCAGGTGTCATGCAGCCATGCGGCGCCCGCCCGTTCCCCCAACTGCCAGCCGGTGACGCCCGGCCCTAAGGCCGCGACCTCTCCCACGCCTTCATGGCCCAGAATATACGGATCGGGCGGCGGATCGGCCCGCGTGTCGCCGCGCCAGACATGCACGTCGCTGTGGCAAACCCCGCTGGCCTGCAACCGGATCAGGATCTGCCCCGGCCCCGGAACCGGCACCGGCAGATCGACCAGCCGCAAAGGCTGGCCGTGGTCCACCAGAACCGCCGCGCGCATGGATGCCACCTAAAGACCCAAAGCCGCCTTGACCGCCGGCAAACCGGGCTGCCCGTCCAACGTGGTGACATCGGCCAGCCAACCGTCCAGCAGTTCCGGCCGCGCCTTCATCATCGCCATGGCCGCATCCTGCGCCGCCAGACCCTCGCCCATGATCATCTGCATCCCCTGATTTTCGTAATCCAGATCATAGACCATCTGCGAAAACAGCTTGGCCGCGTTGGGGCACTCCGCGCTGTAGCCTTTGCGCGACAAGGTATGCACCGTTGCCCCGCCGAAATTCGGGCCGAACTCGGCATCGCCGCCCTCCAGATAGGTCAGCTCGTAATTCAGGTTCATCGGATGCGGCGCCCAGCCCAGAAACACCACCCATTCGCCATCGGGATAGTCTTTGGACACCTGACTCAGCATCCCCGCCTCGCTGGATTCCACGATGTTCCAATCGCCCAACCCGTGCCGGTTTGCCGCGATCATATCCAGCAAGGATTGGTTCGACCCCGGTTCAATCGCAAAGATCTTACCGTCGAACTTGTCGCGGAACGCCGCCAGATCGGCAAAGCTTTTGACCCCCGCATCCGACACATATTTCGGCACGGCAAGGGTGAATTTCGCCCCGTCCAGATTCTGTGCCAAGACCTCGACCGACCCGTCGTCGAAAAACTCCTTGTACTGCACATCCTGCACGGGCCGCCAATTGCCCTGAAAAATGTCCATCTCACCCGACCGAAGCGAGACGAAACTGACATCCAGCCCCAGCAGCGTCTGGCTGGGCTGATAGCCAAGGGCAGTCAGGATCACCTCGGCGGTGGTGTTGGTCAAAACAATGTCCGTCCAGCCCAGATCGGCCATCCGCACCGGCGCGCAGATGGTGGGGTCCGCCGCCTGTGCCATGCCCGCCGCCGCCAGGGCCGTTCCCATCAACGCCGCCATCATTCCCGTTTTCATGCCGCTTCCTTTCAAGGTTTCGTCAAATCTGCGCCGGGATTTCTGCGCGGTCAAACAAAATTGTACGGGCATATAGTTTTTTGATCGGCTATACAGGAAACATGCTCGACACACCAAAAAACTTCAGGCCCAAAGGCCCCACCCCAAAACGCACCCGGATCGAGGATCTGCGCCGCGCCGAATTGATTGCCGCCGCGCACCGGGTCTTCATGATCCACGGCCTGACCGGGCTGACCACCGCGCGCATCTGCGCCGAGGCGGGCATGTCGCCCGGTATTTTGGCCTATTATTTCAAGGGCAAAGAGGATGTGCTGTTCGCAATGGTCCGCCTGAACAACCGCCTGTTGATGGAGGATGTGGTCGTGCGCCTGAACACCGCCCGCACCCGCTGGGACCGGCTTCTGGCGATTGTCGAAGGCAACTTCCCCGAGCCTGTCTATACCCCGACCGTCGCCAATGCCTGGCTGTCGGTGGTTGCGGCCTCGGCCACGACGCCGCGCTATGCCCAGTTGCAGCGGCTGTTTTACCGCCGGTTGCGGTCCAACCTCGCCTCGGTTTTTGCCGGCACCTTGCCGCCGGATCGCACCGAATCACTGGCGCGGGTGATTGCTGGGCTGATCGACGGGCTATGGCTGCAAAAAGCCGCGCAGCAGGCCCCCAGCCGCGATGCCGCCGTGGCCTTGATTCTGAACACCGTCACCGCCCTGTTGACAAAGGCGGAGCGGCTTGACCTGCAAGGCTAAGCCGCCCCCCAAACGCCCCTAGGCGTCTTTGTAGTTCACCATCTTCACATCGGTATCCGGCGCGGTCTTGCCCCGGCGCACGATCAGCCGGTTCAGCGCGTTGACATAGGCCTTGACGCTGGCCACCACGGTATCGGTATCCGCCGATTGCCCGGTGGCGATGCGCCCATCCTCGGACAAACGCACAGAAACGGTCGCCTGCGCGTCGGTGCCTTCGGTCACGGCATTGACCTGATAGACTTCCAGCTTGGCACCATGCGGATACAGCATGTCCACCGCGTTGAAAGCCGCATCGACCGGCCCATCCCCGGTGGCATCGATAGACGCTTCGACCCCACCCACCAACAGCGTCAACTCGGCTTCGCGCGGGCCTTCGGTGCCACAGACCACCCGCAAGCGTTTGATTTGCAGATGGTCACCCTCGTCCGTGGTCGCCTCATCCGCGACCAAGGCGATCAGGTCGTCGTCAAAGATCTCTTTTTTCTGATCCGCCAGCGCCTTGAACCGCACGAACACGTCGTTCAACTGGTTGTCCGCCATGTCGAACCCCAGATCTTTCAGCTTTGACCGCAGCGCCGCGCGCCCTGAATGCTTGCCCATGGTCAGGTTCTTCTGGCTTAACCCGATATCCTCGGGCCGCATGATTTCAAATGTCTGCACGTTTTTCAGCACGCCGTCCTGATGAATGCCGCTTTCATGCAGAAAGGCGTTCTTGCCGACGATGGCCTTGTTGAACTGCACGGCAAAGCCGGACACAGCCGCCACGCGCCGCGACAGGTTCATGATCTTGGTGGTGTCGATGGCGGTGGCATAGGGCAGAATGTCGTTGCGCACCCGCATCGCCATCACCACCTCTTCCAGTGCGGTATTGCCCGCCCGTTCGCCCAAGCCATTGATCGTGCATTCAATCTGGCGCGCACCTGCCTCGACGGCGGCCAGCGAATTCGCCGTCGCCATGCCCAGATCATTGTGGCAATGGGTGGCAAAGATGATCTCGTCCGCGCCCGGCACCCGTTCCAGCAACATCTGGATCAGTTTGGCGGATTCGAAGGGATAGGTATAACCCACCGTGTCGGGGATGTTGATCGTCGTGGCGCCGGCCTTGATCGCAATCTCGACCACCCGGCACAGATAATCATGTTCGGTCCGCGTCGCATCCATGGGCGACCATTGCACGTTATCGCACAGGTTCCGGGCATGGGTGACCGTGTCATGGATGCGCGTCGCCATCTGGGCCATGTCCAGATTGGGAATGGCGCGGTGCAATGGCGAGGTGCCGATAAAGGTGTGAATACGCGGAGAGCGGGCGTGTTTCACCGCCTCCCAGCAGCGGTCGATATCCTTGTAATTCGCCCGCGCCAGCCCGCAGATCGTCGAATTGCGCGACCGGCGCGAAATCTCGGATACGGCGGCGAAATCGCCTTCGCTGGCGATGGGAAACCCGGCT
>JANNBI010000338.1:0-17852 GCA_031385345.1 Paracoccaceae bacterium
GTGTCCGAGGTGAACTCGGTCATCAATTCCGGCAAATCCGAAGCCGCGATGTTCAAGGATTTTGAACGGATCTTCGCAACCTATGCCGATGTCGCCACCATCGGCCGCTCGGCCCTTGGCGTTGCCGCCAAACAGGCCAGCGCCGCGCAGATGTCCGCCTTTACCAAGGCGTTTCAGGGCTATATCAGCCGCAAATACGGCCGCCGCTTCCGCGAGTTCATCGGCGGAGAGATCGAAGTTACCGACAGCAAGGCCGTCAAAAGCTTTTTCGAAGTAGTTTCGGTCGCCAAATTGCAGGGCGAGGCGCCGTTTGATCTGCGCTGGCACGTCTCGGACAAATCCGGCAAGAACCTGTTTTTCAACATCATCATCGAAGGCGTCAACATGCTGGCGTCGGAACGCACCGAAATCGGCGCGATGCTGGACAAGAACGGCGGCGATCTGGAAGCCACCATCGCGATGATGAAAACCATCTGATCCCGGCGGCAGATCGGGGCCATCGGATCTGAACCGCCCAGAATAAAACCCGCGCCCCCCTTGGGGATGCGGGTTTTTTTACATCTTCACCGCTTACCCTGCGGTCAGTTGTTCTTGCCGAACAGCCGCTTGAACAGGCTGGTGACCGGGTCTTTCTTCGGTTGCTTGCGGCCATTGCCCGGCTGGGCTTGGGGGACGAACCCCTCTTCGGCCTGCACCTGCGCCTGTGGCAGGGCGCGCGGTTTGGGGATGATCATCGGCAGGTCCACCGGAGACTGGCCGTCCACAATCCGCAACATGACCTCATGCCAGATCTCGGCCGGCAATCCGCCGCCCGTCACCCCGACCAAGGGCGTGTTGTCGTCATAGCCCATCCAGACCCCGGTCACATATTCGGCGGTAAAGCCGATGAACCAGGCATCCCGTGCCGCCGAGGTGGTGCCGGTCTTGCCCGCCACCTGCCAGCCGTCCAACTGCGCCCGCGTGCCGGTTCCGCGCAGCACGCCTTGATTCATCATGTAAATCAACTGCAACGCCGCTTCTTCGGAAATCACCCGCTCGCCAATGCCACCTCCCGGACCGATCAGCGGCTCATTCTCGTCCTTCAGCCGCAGGGCATTCATGCCAAAGGGCGTCACCGAGGATCCGCCGTTCAGGATCCCCGCATAGGCCCCGGTCATCGTCAGCAAGGTCGATTCCGACGCGCCCAGCGCCAGCGCCGGACCCGCTGCCAGATCGCTGGTCAACCCGAATCCCGCCGCGACTGCCCGCACCGCCTCGCGGCCCACCGCCTCGGACACCTTGACTGCCGGGATATTCCGGCTTTCGGCCAAGGCATCGGCCAGCGTGATCATACCTTTGTATTCATTATCGTAATTGTCCGGCGACCAGGGGCCGGACCCCGGAATGTCGATGGTCAGCGGGCTGTCATCGACGTAATCCATCGGGCTCCACCCCAGATCAAGGGCGGCGGCATAGACAAAGGGTTTGAAGGTGGACCCGGTCTGCCGCAGGGCCTGCGTCGCGCGGTTGAACGCCCCGGCATCTTCCGTCTTGCGCCCGCCCACCATCGCGCGCACCGCACCATCCGCGCTCATCACCACGATCGCTGCCTGCGCGTTCGAGCCATCCTTGATCTTGTTGGCAAACACCCAAGCCAGTGCCTCATCCGCCTTGGCCTGAATAACCGGGTCCAGCGTGGTGTCGATGATCACATCCTCGGTGGTTTCCGATGTCAGAAACGCCGGCGCGCTTTCCATCACCCAATCGGCAAAGAACCCGCCCGAGGATTGCGCCGCTGCCGCCGACAATTGCGCCGGATTGGCCACGGCGTCCTGCGCCTCTTCCGGCGTCAGATAGCCTTGATCCTCCATCAGCCCGATGATCACCGCCGCCCGGTCCTGCGCGCGCTTCAGATTGTTGGTCGGCGCGTATTTCGACGGCGCTTTCAGCAGACCCGCCAGCATCGCCGCCTGCGCCGGGCTGACCTGATTGGCGCTGATCCCGAAATACCGCTGCGCCGCCGCTTCAAACCCGCGCGCCCCGGCACCCAGATAGGCCCGGTTGAAATAGATCGTCAGGATATCGGCCTTGGAATACTTGACCTCCATCGCGATGGCATAGGGGATTTCCTTGACCTTGCGCCAGATCCCGCCCGACCGGCAATCCGCCTCGTAATCGCCTTCGGATTTCCACTCGCTGGCGACATAGGGCACGCCCAGACACAGCAGCTTTGCCACCTGTTGCGTGATGGTGGACCCGCCATTGCCCTCCAACGGGCCACGACCTTCGGACAGGTTGATCGTCACCGCGCTGGCGATGCCGCGCGGCGAGACGCCGAAATGCTGATAAAACCGCTTGTCCTCGGTGGCGATCACCGCGTTCAGAAGATCGGGCGACACCGTGTCCGCTGTGATTTGCCCGCCGAATGTCTCGCCCCGCCAGGCGAACACCTGACCATCGCGGTCCAACAGCGTCACCGACCCCCGCGCCCGCGCATCCAGCAGATCGGCCACCGGCGGCAACTGGGCGTAAAAGTAGAACACCACCCCCGCCAGCCCCATCGCTCCGACCGCACCCACGCGCCAGACCACACCCCAGATCAGCCGCCAGATCCACAACACCATTCGCACCACCACACCATGTTTGCGCGCCGACACTCGCCGCCGCCTGCCCGAACTGCCGGACCCTCCCCCAGATCCGCCCGAGGCTGCCCGCTTGACCGGCGGCTTCGGCGCAGCACTGCGCCCCGGATAACGTCGATCCGCCACCAAAGATCCGCGTCCTTTCGACGGTCCTGCCATGCCTCTGTCCGCTCCGCTCGTGGATCTGCCTGTTTTGCCAATTCGGCTTTTCCGCGACTCTACCTGAACTTTCCCCGCTTATACAGACCGCTTCCCCGGGGAAAATCCTCAACATTCCGCCCGGAATTCCATCAGGACCGAAGCCCCAAGATGAAATTTTGGGCAATGCAAGTTTATCGGGCATTTTATTCAGCCGTTTCGTTGCGCTGCCCCTGACGCCTGCCGCTGATAACCCAGTCAGCTGCGGGATAAGCCTGTGGCGCAATCAAGGGGTGCGTCATGAAGATGATCATTGCCGCCATCAAACCTTACAAGCTGGACGAGGTCCGCGAAGCGCTGACCACCATCGGCGTGCGCGGAATGATGGTCACCGAAATCAAGGGATTTGGCACGCAGTCGGGCCATACCGAGATTTACCGCGGCGCAGAATACGCGGTGAACTTCGTGCCCAAAATGCGGCTGGAAATCGTGGTGGCGGATTCGATGGTCGATACCGTCGTGGATGCCATCACCACCACCGCCCGCACCGGCAAGATCGGGGACGGCAAGATCTTCGTGATGGATGTCGAAAAAGCTCTGCGCGTACGCACCGGCGAACTCGACGACGACGCGCTGTAGGGTAAGGCAAGGGGAAATCACACCATGAACACCATGACGAAACTTGGCGGGGTTGGGGCCTTTGCTGCCTCTGCACTCGCCAGTCTGCCCCTTTGGGCACAAGAGGCCGCAGGGCCTATCAAGGCCCCCGATGCCGCCGCAATGGCCGGCATGGTCGATAAGGGCGACACCACTTGGATGCTTGTCTCCTCGGCACTTGTGCTGCTGATGGCGATCCCGGCGCTGGGGCTGTTCTACGGCGGGCTCGTGCGCACCAAGAACATGCTGTCGGTGCTGATGCAGGTCTTTATGATCGTGTCCATCGTTGCCGTGATCTGGGTGGTTTACGGCTATTCAGTCACCTTTACAGGCGGCGGCGCCTTTATCGGCGGCTTTTCCAAGATGTTCCTTGCGGGGGTCAGCACCGGCACCTACGCCGCGACCTTCTCGAACAATGTTTATATCCCGGAATATGCTTTCGTCGTGTTCCAGATGACCTTTGCCTGCATCACCCCCGGCCTGATCGTCGGCGCCTTTGCCGAGCGGATCAAGTTCTGGCCTCTGATGCTGTTTGCGGTCCTTTGGGTCAGCGTTGTCTATTTCCCGGTCGCGCATATGGTCTGGTATTGGGCCGGCCCAGACTTCCTGTCCGACAATGTGACCGATGCGGGCTATCTTTGGGCGATGGGAGCCTTGGACTTTGCCGGTGGCACGGTCGTGCATATCAACGCAGGCATCGCCGGTCTGGTCGGCTGTCTGGTGATCGGCAAACGTGTCGGCTTTGGCAAGGAAAACATGGCACCGCATTCGCTGACCATGACCATGGTCGGGGCCTCGTTGCTGTGGGTGGGCTGGTTCGGCTTTAACGCCGGCTCAAATCTGGAAGCCAACGGTCTGACCGCGCTGGCCTTTATCAACACCTTCGTGGCCACCGCTGCTGCTGCCTTGGCTTGGGTGCTGATCGAACAGCTGCGCCACGGGCGTCCGTCGCTGCTGGGCGCTGTCACCGGGGCGGTTGCGGGTCTTGTCGCCATCACCCCAGCCTCGGGCTTTGCCACACCGATGACCTCGATCGTTCTGGGCTTCGTGGCGGCCCCGGCCTGCTACTTCTTCGTGTCCTACGTGAAAAGCAAAGTGCGCTATGACGACAGCCTTGATGTCTTCGGCGTGCATTGCATCGGCGGCATCGTCGGTGCCATCGCCACCGGCATCGTGGCCGATCCGTCCTTGGGCGGTCAGGGCTGGTACGATTACACCGTGTTCCCGGCGGTCGCAGGAACCTATGACATGGGCGCGCAAGTGATCACCCAGATCAAGGCCGTGGCCATTACGCTGATCTGGTCGGGCGGGATTTCCTTCATCCTGTTCAAGGGCATCGACATGATCTTCGGTCTGCGCCCCACCGCCGAGGACGAACGTCAGGGTCTGGACCAGACATCGCACGGCGAAAGCGCTTACAACATGTAAGCCAATCAGGACTGCGGCGGGCGATCTCCTCCCCGCCCGCCGCATCTTGGCAACGGCCCGCGCCCCCCTCGGCGCGGGCCGTTTTCCTTTTGCCCATCACAAAGCGCTTGCGTGCAAGGTGCCCGGCCGTCCAAATGAAACCGCATAAACCCCGGCGGGCAGGGCCGCTGGCATGTCCAACCAAGGAAAGGTCAGGCCATGGATTATCCCGCGTTCATTCGCGCTTTCCCCGGTCTTGAGGTGCCGTTTTCGTCCGATCAGGTGGCCATTCATGCCATCCGGTCCGATGCCGGTCTGGTGGTGTTCTTTGACTTTCTGCAGGATTTCACCCTGCCACCTCATGCCCACAAGGGCCAATGGGGCACCGTGATTGCGGGTGAAATCGCGCTGACCATCGGCGGTGTGACCCGCACCCTTCGCCCCGGTGACAGTTACGACATTCCCGCAGGCGTGGTCCATTCCGGAATAATCAAGGCCGGAACCAAGGTGATCGACGTTTTTGAAGAACCCGACCGCTATCCGATCAAGCCCAGATAGACTCGGCCCAAGCCCGACGGCCCGGGCCGATTTCCTTTACCCCGACACCGTTGCAATCGCCGCAGCCAGAATCGGCACCGTCCGCGCATTCAGGCCCGCGATGTTGATCCGGCTGTCGCCCACCATATAGATGCCATGCACCTCGCGCAGGATATCCACCTGCGCCTCGGTCAGTCCCAGACGGCTGAACATGCCACGGTGGCTGGCGACGAAATCGAAGCGGTCGGAATTTGTGGCCCGGCGCAACGCATCCGACAGCGACTGGCGCAGCGACAGCATGTTCAGCCGCACCTCTTCCAGTTCCGCCTTCCACTCTGCCCGCAGCGCGTCATCTTCCAGAATCATCGTCACCAGCCGCGCGCCGTGATCCGGCGGAAAGCTGAAGTTCTGGCGGTTTAGAAAGTTCAGATTCCCCTGCACAACCGCCTTGCGATCCGGTTGGGTCAGGGCAATCAGAACCCCCGTCCGTTCACGGTAAATCCCGAAGTTTTTCGAACAGGAGGCCGCGATCAGAACCTCGGGGAACAGTGCCGCAATCATCCGTGTCGCCGCAGCATCTTCTTCCAGCCCGTCGCCAAACCCCTGATAGGCCAGATCGACGAAGGGAACTGCCCCGCGCGCCAACAGCAGCTTTGCCACCTCGGCCCATTGGTCCGCCGACAGATTTGCCCCGGTCGGATTGTGGCAACAGCCATGCAGCAGCACCGCATCGCCCGCTTGCACCCCAGCCAGATCCTGCATCAGCCCGGCAAAGTCGATCCCGCGCGTTTCCGCATCGAAATAGCGGTACTCGGCCATCTGCATGCCCAAATATTTGATAATCGACGGATGGTTGGGCCAAGTCGGATTGGACAGCCAGACCCGCGCCCTTGGGTTGGCCAGCCGGATCAGCTCCAGCGCCTGCCGGATGGCACCCGTCCCCCCCGGTGTGGCGACACTGGCCGCGCGGTCCACCAACCCCGTGCCCAGAATCATCGTGACCATCGCGGTGTTATAGGCCGGCTCTCCAGCCAGACCGGTGTAGGTCTTGGTCGTCTCCACCTCCCACAGCTTTTTCTCGGCGGCTTTCACCGCCCGCATCACCGGGGTCAGGCCGGTCGCGTCCTTGTAGACGCCGACGCCAAGGTCGATTTTGTCGGCGCGCGGATCATCGCGGTACATCGCGATCAGTTGCAGGATCTTGTCCTGCGGCTGGGGATTCAACGTCTCAAGCATTCTTCGCTAGCCTTTCTCGACCGCAAGGTCTTCGTACATGCCCCATTCGGACCAGGATCCGTCATAAAGCGAGTGGTTGCGATGGCCGATCCGTTCCAACGCCAAAGACAGGACCGCCGCCGTCACGCCGGACCCGCAGGTGGTGATCACCGGCTTGGACAGATCCACCCCCGCGGCCAGAAACACCGCCTGCAAATCCGCCACCGGTTTCATCGTGCCATCCCCGGCCAGAAGCGTGGTAAAGGGCACGTTTTTCGACCCCGGAATATGGCCGGACCGCAGACCGGCGCGCGGTTCTGGCACCTCTCCGGCAAAGCGGGCGGTCGAACGGGCATCGACGATTTCGGCCTCGAACAGCTTGGCGGCATGGGCAACCTGCGTCACGTCGCGGACCAGATGGTTTTGGCGGCTGGTGGTCATGTGCCGGTCGCGCGCCATCGGGGCCATATCCTCAACCGGGCGCCCCTCGGCCAGCCATTTGGGCAAACCGCCGTCCAGAACCGCCACATCGACCTTGCCCATCAGACGGAAGATCCACCAGACCCGCGCCGCCGAAAACAGCCCGGAACCGTCATAGACCACCACCTGATGCCCGTCGCCCACCCCCATCGCCCGCATCCGCGAGATGAACTTTTCCGGCGGCGGCGCCATATGCGGCAGGGCTGACCGCTGATCGCTGATCTCGTCGATGTCGAAAAACCTCGCACCGGGGATATGGCCTGCGGCATACTCCGCCTTGGCGTCACGGTTCTGGGCGGGCATATACCAGCTGGCATCCAGAATCCGCAGATCGGGATCCTTCAGATGCGCAGCCAGCCAGTCGGTCGAGACCAGCGTTTTGGGATCGTCTTGGAATGCGGCGGGCATGGGCAATTCCTGAACTGAAAGGGTGATGCCAGCACCTACCGCCCCGCCCCATCGCATTCAAGGTTTTGTTGGCCCCTTGACGATCCTTGGCGCAATTTAATTACAAAGGGGCCGCCCCAAAGGACGGCCCCTGAAACTTCAGCCTACCCGGCCTTATTTCGCCATCATGCCCTTCACGACACCGACGATCGCCATCAGAACGCCGCCGCCAACACCGCCCGAGGCGATGGAGGACACGATCGACGTGATGTCCATCCCCGAGGCAGTTGCCGCCGCGGCACCAGCGCCAGCGCCGCCCAGCATGCCCAGGATTTGGCCGCCCAGACCACCGCCGATAATCCCAGCGATGGAATTGCCCAGCGTGCCAAGGTTCAGGTTCTTCAACAAAGCGCCCGCAGCGTTACCGCCGACAGCACCCGCGATCAGTTGGATAATCAGTTCCATGATACTCGTTCCCTTTTCCCTTTGACGTCCCTTTAAGGGACGCTCTTTTGTTGTCTGCACCCATATCTTGGGTCCAGATAGGGGAATTATGCCAGATTTATCCCCATCAAGCAAGTTTGTTGCAGTTTTGGAAACGGGTGGCCGGGCTATTGGCCCTGATGACCCTGCTTTAACAGCCGGGCTTTTTGCCGATCCCAGTCGCGTTTGGCGCTGGTTTCGCGCTTGTCGGCCAGCTTCTTGCCCTTGGCCACGCCGATCTTCAGCTTCACGATGCCCCGCTCGTTGAAGTACATTTTCAACGGCACCAGCGTCATGCCTTCGCGGGCGGTGGCGTTCCACAGCCGCGACATTTCTTTCTTGGAAACCAGCAGCTTACGCTTGCGCCGTTCTTCGTGGCCCCAGATCTTGGCCTCGTTATAGGGGGCGATATAGCCGTTGATCAGCCACAATTCCCCCTGTTCAACCGAGGCATAGCTTTCGCCCAGATTGGACCCGCCCTTGCGCAGACTCTTGACCTCTGATCCCAGCAGCATGATCCCCGCTTCCAGGTCGGATTCGATCGCGTAATCGAATCGCGCGCGCCGGTTTTCAGCGATAAGTTTGGAATTGGGATCGGATTTGGCCACCATGATCCGCGTCAGATAGGGGACGAAGGCGCCAAAGTCCAGCGATCAGCGGCGGCTTTGACCCAAAAGCAGCAGACCGCAGGCCACGATGATGCCGCTGCCCAGCAGGGTCGCAGCGTCGGGGCGCTCTCCGAACAAGGTCACGCCCAGCGCCATCGCGAACAGCAGACGAGAGTAGCGGAAAGGTGTGACCGCAGCGACCTGCCCGGTGCGCATCGCGATGGTCAAGGCACCATAAGCAAGCGTGCCAATCACGGTCGCCCCGGCGATCTGAAGGGCGGTCCGCGCGTCGGGCATCTGCGCCCCGCCGCTGTACAGCAGCAGGATGATCCCCGACACCGCCAGCACCGAAAACCCCGCCACCCCCATCTGCGCCATCGACAAGGACGGCGCGGCGGCGCGCGTGGCCAGATCCCGCCCGGCAAATCCGATCAGGCCCAAAACCGCCAGCAGCGACAGCGCGTCAAACCCCGCCACCCCCGGCCGCACGATGATCAGCACCCCGACAAAGCCCGCCACGATCAGCGCCCAGCGCCCCCAGCCGACCTTTTCGCCAAACAGCAGCGCCGCCCCGCCAACCACCACCAAAGGCGTCGCCTGCAAAATGGCCGAAGCGGTTGAAATCGGCGTCAGCGCCACGGCCAGCGTGTAAAACAGCCGCCCCGTCAGTTCAAACCCCGACCGGATCAGCATTGTGCGTCGGAAAAGATCAGCCGGAACCGCGACTTGGCCCTGCGCCCGCGCAAGGATGGCAAAGCCCATCGCCCCGGTCAGCCCCATGATCGCCATGACTTGACCCAGCGGCACATGGGCAGCGGCGGATTTCAAAAAAGCATCCTCGACCGCGAACCCGGCCATCGACGCGATCATCCACAGACTGCCCGCCAGATTGTAGCTGGCAGACCGGCGCATCCGCTACAAAAGGCCGGCGTGCTGCATGGCGGCCTTGATCCGTGCCTTGGTGCCATCGGTCAGCCCGACCAGCGGCAGGCGCACCTCTTCATTGCCCATGCCCAGCAGCGACAGGCCATATTTTGCACCAACGAGCCCCGGTTCGATGAAAATCGCCTCGTGCAGCGGCATCAGGCGGTCCTGATAGTCCAGCGCCTTGGCGTAATCGCCTTGCAGGGTGGCCAGTTGGAACTCGGCACACAGACGGGGCGCGACATTGGCCGTGACGGAAATGCAGCCGACGCCGCCATGGGCGTTGAACCCCAAGGCGGTGGCATCCTCACCCGACAACTGCACGAAATCGGCGCCGCAGCTGGCGCGCTGCATCGACACCCGTTCGATCTTGCCGGTGGCATCCTTGACGCCGACGATGCGCGGCAGCTTGGCCAACGTTCCCATCGTTTCCGGCGTCATATCGACAACCGACCGTCCGGGGATGTTGTAAATCACTATCGGCAGATCGGCCGCGTCATGCAAAGCGGTGAAATGAGCGATCAGACCGGCCTGCGTCGGGCGGTTGTAATAGGGCGTCACGACCAGCGCCGCATCGGCCCCGACCGCCTGCGCATGGCGGATCAGTTCGACCCCCTCGGCGGTGTTGTTGGACCCGGCCCCGGCAATGACCGGCACGCGACCCGCCGTGGCCTTGACCACCGCCGCCACCACCGCGCCATGTTCGGCATGGGTCAGCGTCGGGCTTTCGCCCGTGGTACCGACGGGAACCAGACCATGCGTGCCCTCGGCCACATGCCAGTCAACCAGCTTTTTCAGCATGTCAAAATCCACAGCGCCGTTCGTAAACGGCGTGATCAGGGCAACATAGGACCCTTTGAACATGACACGCTCCTTTGATGTGACGGGCAGACTCAGCCCGGTGCGACTGCGGCATTGATTAGCGGCAGTCCGCCGCTTTGCCAAGGCTGGCCCGGACCTGCGCAACAAAATGCCGGAAAAGCCGCACTCACGGGCTTGTGGGTTGAAGCCAAGGGGTTATGTGTCGTTCAAAACGGGATGAGCAGTCCGATGAAAAAACACCTGATCCTGGCCTTTGGGCTGTCGTTGTGGGCCACCTTTGCCGCGCCCACCCTTGCCCGGGCCGACCAGACCAGCGCCTTGCGGCAGGCCCTTGCCGCGTCGGCTGCGGGGGACTGGCCCGGCGCGCTGACCGCCGCCCAAGGGGCCGCGCCCGAAGGCGCGGATGTGATCTTGTGGCAATGGCTGCGCGCGTCGAAGGGCAAGCTGGGCGATTACGAGGCGTTTCTGACCCGGCGGCCCGACTGGCCCGGCCTGCCCCTGCTGAAAGAAAAGGGCGAGGTGGCCGTGGCGCGGTCAACCGAGGCGAACCGCGTCATCGCCTATTTCGGCACGGACAAACCCCGGTCGGGCGTGGGGGCCGTGGCGCTTGTCCGCGCCTTGGCCGAGGTGGGTCGTGGCCCCGAGGCCGAGGATGAGGCCCTGCGCGCCTGGTCGGAACTGAAATTCACGCCCGAAGATCAGGCGGCGCTGATCGGCCTGCATGGCCCCGCGCTGGAGGTGGTGCATGAACTGCGGCTGGACCGTCTGCTGTGGGACGGCGAGCGCACCGCCGAGGTCGAGGCAATGTTGCCGCTGGTGTCCGACGGCTGGCAGGCCCTCGCCCGCGCGCGCACCGCGCTTCGGGCTGACCGCGACGGCGTCACTGCCCTGATCGCCGGCGTTCCCGGCCCGCTGAAAGACGATGCCGGGCTGGCCTATGAACGCTTTTTGTACCGGATGCGCGCCGATGATTATCCGGCGGCGGCAGAGCTGATTCTGGACCGGTCGGACAGCGCCGCCCGTCTGGGCGATCCCGGCGCCTGGGCCGACCGGCGCGCGGCCTTGGCGCGCTGGCTGATGCGAAACGGGCAGGAAACCAAAGCCTACCGCGTCGCCGCGAACCACCATCTGCGCGACGGGGCAGATGATCTGGAGTTTCTGGCCGGCTTCATCGCTTTGCGCAAACTGGGCGACGCCGACCGCGCGCTGACCCATTTCGGCCATCTGAAATCGAAGGTCGCCACCCCCATCAGTCTGGCCCGCGCCGATTACTGGACCGGGCGCGCGTTAGAGGAAAAGGGCGATCCCGGCGCGCAGGCGGCCTACCGTTCTGCGGCGCAGTACCAGACCGCCTATTACGGTCTGCTGGCGGCCGAAAAGCTGGGTCTGTCGCTGGACCCCTCGCTGATTTCCAACACCGCGCCGAATGGCGACTGGCGCGGGCAGGACTGGGCCAGATCACCGGTTCTAGCCGCCGCGACTCAACTGTCAGCGGCGGGCGACCGCACGCAGGCCAAGCGGTTTTTCCTGCATCTGGCCGAGGGGTTGGATAGCGGCCAACTCGCCCTTCTGGCCGAAGCCGCCTTTGACATAGGCGAGCCGCATATCGCGGTTCTGGTGGCCAAAGCGGCGGCAGAGCGGGGCGTGATCCTGCCCCGCCCCTATTACCCCCTTCCCGATCTGGTGCCCGACAATCTGCCGGTCAGCCGGGCGCTGGCCCTGTCGATTTCGCGCCGGGAATCGGAATTTGACACCCGCGCGCGGTCGCCCGCCGGGGCGCAGGGGCTGATGCAACTGATGCCCGGCACCGCGCAGATGACCGCCAAGACCTTGGGGATGGAGTATAAAGAGGCCTGGCTGACCAGCGACCCGACCTATAATGTCACGCTCGGCGCGGCGCATCTGGCGGAACTGGTGGCGGAATTTGGCCCCTCGATCCCGCTGATCGCCTCGGGGTACAATGCCGGGTCGCGCCGTCCGCGCGAATGGGTGGCGGCTTTTGGCGACATCCGCAACGGCGCGGACCCGGTGGATTGGGTGGAAACCATCCCCTTTGCCGAAACCCGCACCTATGTGATGCGCGTGACCGAAGGCGTGGTGATTTACCGGGCGAAACTGAAAGGCGTGGCGGGGCCGGTGCGGGTTTTGACCGAGCTGACCGGCGGTTAGGCCGGTGTTTTTTCCCGTGACGCCCGCGCGCGCACCTGCTGGCGCCACAGGGTGAACAGCCCGGCGGCGACCACCAGCGCGCCGCCGATCACGACATTGACCCGCAGCACCTCGCCAAACAAGAACAGCCCGATCGCCGCCACGACAACCAGTTGCAGATAGGCAAAGGGCTGCACCGCCGAGGCTTCGGCCACCTCGTAGGACTTGATCAGCGCCCAATGCCCGGCAGCGGCAGAAACACAAAGAATCGCCATCCAGCCCCAGTCCGGCGCGGTCATCGGTTGCCAGGACCAGAAACCAACGGCGGTCATCGCGATAGCCCCCACCGTGCCGGTGTAGAAAAAGCTGACCGAGGCCGCATCGACGCGGGCGACATAGCGCGTCAAAAGCCCATAGACCGCGAACAGCAGTGCGGCAGAAAACGGCACCAGCGCCCAGGGCGAAAACACCCCGGACGAGGGGTTCAGAATGATCAGGACACCGATAAAACCCACGGCAATCGCGCACCAGCGCCGCCAGCCAACGGCCTCGCCCAGAATGGGGCCGGACAGGGCGGCGATCAGCAGCGGATAGGACGAAAACATCGCATGGCTTTCGATCAGGCCCAACCGGACGAAGGCGACGAACATCACGCAGACCTCGGCCGCCAGGATAAGCCCGCGCAGGATTTGCAGCTTTGGGGTCCGGCTGTGGGTGGCGGCACGGATGCCCCCCGGCGCGCGTGAGGCGAGGAAGGTGACGAAAGCCGCGAAGAACCAGAACCGGATCATCACGATCATCAACACATTGTATTCCGACGACAAATGCCGCGAAATCCCGTCCTGCGCCGCGAAGATCACTGCGGACAGCGCCATAAAGGCAATGCCGCGCCGGGTGTTTTGCTCAGCCAAGGGGGGCGTCCTTTTTGCGGTCAAGGGTCAGGGCATACAGCCCCGCCGCGATCACCACTCCGGCGCCAAGCGCCACCTGCGGCGCCAGCGTTTCGTCAAAAATCAACAACCCGATGACCGAGACGAACACGATCTGCAAATAGGCAAAGGGCTGCACAACCGAGGCTTCGGCAGTCTGATAGGTCTTTTGCAGCACCCAGTTCGACAGGATCGAAACCCCGGCATAGGCAGCAAAGGCCGGAATATCCGCCGGGGCGATGGCCTGCATGTTGGGCACCCCGATCACCGTGATCAGCCCCGCGCCAATAACGGCGGGCCAGAAAAAGGCCGGAAACGACGCCTCGCCCTTGGTGGTCAGCCGGGTCAGCACCGAATAAAGAGCAAACAGGATGGCCGAAACCATCGGCAGCAAGGCCGCCCAGGAAAACACGCCTGCGCCGGGCCGCAGGATGATAAGCACCCCCACCATGCCCGCCGCCACCGCGATCCAACGGTTCAGCGAAATCTTCTCGCCCAGGATCGGGCCGGACAGGGCGACGACCAACAAGGGGCAAATGGCAAAGACGGCATGGCTTTCGATCAGCCCGATCAGGGTATAGCCCCAGACGATGATGCAGATCTCGGCCACCAGCAGCACGGCGCGCAGGATATGGGCGGGCAGATGGGTGCTGGTGACAGCGGCGCGCAGCCCCTCGGGGCGGCGGATGGCCCAGACCAGCACAAAGGCGGCAAACACCCAATAGCGGATCGTCACCACCATCACCGTGTTATACGTCCCGGCCAGATAGCGCGAAAACCCGTCCTGCACCGCGAACAGCGCGACCGAGGCGATCATCAGAAGAATGCCGCGCTGGGTGTTGGTCATGGCGTTTTCCCGGACGGCATCTGCCCCACCGTCATATGGCGCTTGTGGCCATGGCCGGGGCGGCGCGTCACCGCAAATCCGGCGGCAGCCAGACTGCGGCGTATATGTCCGGCGGCGCTGTAGGTGGCGAAACTGCCGCCCGGCGCGGTATGGCGCGCGACTTGATCCAGCAAATCGTCCGACCACAGTTCCGGGTTCTTGGCGGGCGAAAAGCCGTCCAGAAACCACGCATCAGCAAGACCCGTCCACAAAGGCAAGGTCACGCGCGCATCACCGATCACAATGCGGACCTGCAATGGCCCCAGTTCAAACGCCGTCTCTCCCCGCGCCCAGACCGCCAACAGCGGGTCGGCCACAGCGCGGGCGGCGGGGAAATGGTCCAGCGCGCGGGCCATATCGGCGGCATCAAGGGGAAATGCCTCAAAACTGGTGAACAGGACCGGGCCGGGGGTGTCGCCCGCGGCCAGCAGCACCGCCAGCAGGTTCAGCCCGGTGCCAAACCCCAGTTCCGCGATGTGAAATCCGGGCCGCAGCCGGGCTGGCAGATCGTTTCCGGCCAGAAACACGTGGGCGGTTTCGGCCAACCCGTCGTTCAGGCTGAAATAGGGGTCGTCAAACCGGGTCGAGACGGGGATCACCCCATCTTTCCAACTGACCTTACCCTGTTCGCTGCGCATCATTTGCCGTAAGTCCTTGATCGGGCGGACCATGGGCAAGGCAGGCAGGATTGGCAAGGTCGGATATGCGGCAGGCACAGATAACCGTCCGGGGCGGGGGCATCTTTGGATTGTCCACCGCCTGGGTCTTGGCGCGGCGCGGCGTGTCGGTGCGCGTGGTCGAGGTGGCGCAGCTGGGCGCCGGGGCCTCGGGTGGGGTGGTCGGCGCGCTGACCCCGCATGTGCCAGAGGCCTGGAACGACAAGAAAGCCTTTCAGCTGGAGGCACTTTTGATGGCCGGGGACTGGTGGGCGCAGGTCGCCGCCGCCTCAAACCGCGCCACCGGCTATGGCCGGATCGGACGCCTGCAACCCCTTGCCGACGCGGCCGAGGTGGCGCGCGCGCAGTCCCGTACGCTGGGCGCGCAAAGCCTGTGGCAGGGCCGCGCCGATTGGCAGGTCATTCCCGCCACGGGTGCCAAATGGGAGCCGGTCAGCCCAACCGGCCTGCTGGTCCACGACACCCTGTCAGCGCGGATCAATCCGCGTCTTGCCCTTTCCGCGTTGGCCGCCGCGATCGAGGCCACGGGCGGTCAGGTCATTCTGGGCGACGCACCCGATCAGGGCGCGGTCCTATGGGCCAATGGCACCGCGGGGCTAGAGGCTTTGGCACTCTCCAGCGGGCGCGCCGTCAGCGGCGCGGTCAAGGGTCAGGCCGCCCTGCTGCGGCTTTCGGGTCCGCATGGCCCCCAGATCAGCGCCGAAGGCCTGTATATCGTGCCGCATGATGACGGCCTTGTCGCCGTAGGCTCCACCGGTGAGGCGACTTGGGACGATCCGACCAGCACCGACGCCCGGCTTGACGCCATAATCGCCCGTGCCCGCGCCACCCTGCCCGCGCTTCAAGATGCCCCTGTGGTGGACCGCTGGGCCGCGCTGCGCCCGCGTGCCGCCAGCCGCGCCCCCGTCGCAGGGGCCTGGCCCGACCGTCCGGGGCATTACCTGCTGAACGGCGGCTTCAAGATCGGCTTTGGCATGGCGCCGCTTCTGGCCGAACGCATGGCCGACCTGATGCTGACCGGCCAGACCGACCTGCCCGCCAGTTTCAGCCCGCAGGCGGCCCTGGCCAAATCGAAACCGCTTTAGCCGACCCCGCCTGAACCTGCGCGCCCTCGCCTTCAATGTGGCTCAAATACCCTCGGGCGGATGGTGCGGCACGCACCATGGGGGGCAGACGGCCCCCCGTCTTTGCCGTCACGCCAGCGGGTTCAGAAACTTCCCCGCCGGAGAGGCGGTAAACACCTGACACCCGGTCGCGGTCACGCCGACCGAATGTTCAAACTGCGCCGACAGGGATTTGTCGCGCGTCACCGCCGTCCAGTCATCGGCCAGCACCTTGGTTTCGGGCCGCCCCAGATTAACCATCGGTTCGATGGTAAAGAACATGCCCTCTTCCAGCACTTCCCCCGCCCCGGCCCGCCCGTAATGCAGCACATTGGGCGAGGCGTGGAACACCCGCCCCAGACCATGACCACAGAAATCGCGCACCACTGACATTCGGTTCGCCTCGACATAGGACTGGATGGCAAAGCCGATATCGCCAAAGGTGTTTCCCGGCTTCACCGCCGCGATGCCGCGCATCAGCGCCTCATGCGTGACTTCGATCAGACGCTCGGCTTTGCGGCTGGCCGTGCCTGCGGTGTACATCCGGCTGGTATCGCCAAACCAACCATCGACGATCACCGTCACATCGACATTCAGAATATCGCCGCCGCCAAGGATCTTTGCCCCCGGAATGCCGTGACACACCACATGATTGACCGAAATGCACGAGGCGTGCTGATACCCCTTGTAACCGATGGTGGCTGACACGACACCGCGCCGCGCGATTTCGGCCCGGATGAAATCATCCAGATCGGCGGTGGTAACACAGGGCTGCACCAAGGGGCCGACCATATCCAGAATTTCGGCCGCAACCCGGCCCGCGGCTTCCATGCCCGCGAAATCATCGTTGTCATAGATGCGGATGCCATCACGGGTCACTCGGGCGCGCATTTCTTTCACTGAGTCTTCTCCGGTCTTTTCCTGTAAATAGGGCAGTTGGCCGGTTTTGGCCAGAGGGGCGCGCCTAGGGTGCGCGTAGGGCAGCTTTGGCCGTGGCGCAGTGGCAAACCACAGCGCGCCGCCGCCCGTGCCGCGAGGAGCGGCTTGCGAAATTCCGTAAAATGCGGCCTTGTCTGGCCAACAGGAATGAGGCGACGCATGACCCAACCAACCGCAGCCATGCTGGTGATCGGAGACGAGATCCTGTCCGGGCGCACCCGCGACAGCAATATGCACCATCTGGCCGGCGTGCTGACCGACAAGGGCATTCCCTTGTGCGAAGTGCGGGTGGTGGCCGATGATCATGCCGCCATCGTGGCGGCGGCGCGGGCGCTGTCGGCCGCCTATACCCATGTCTTTACTAGCGGCGGCATCGGGCCGACGCATGATGACATCACCGCCGACGCCATTGCCGACGCCCTTGGCGCGCCGATCACCCACCGCGCCGACGCCATGGCGCTGTTGGGCGGGCATTACGCCGCGCGCGGTCTGCCCTTCAACGAGGCGCGCCAGCGCATGGCGCGGATCCCCGACGGCGCGGTGCTGATCGACAATCCGGTGTCGGTGGCACCGGGGTTCACCCTTGGCAATGTGCATGTCATGGCCGGGGTGCCGCGCGTGTTCGAGGCGATGGTCGCCTCGGTTCTGCCCTTGTTGGTCGGCGGTCCGCCCCTGATCAGCCAAAGTCTGCGGCTGATGCAGGGCGAAGGCGACATCGCCACCGAATTTGCCGCCATCGCCGCGCGCTATCCCGATCTGTCGATGGGATCCTATCCGTTTCAGCAGGACGGCATTTTTGGCACCAATCTGGTGGTGCGCGGCACCGATGCCGACAGCCTCGACTCCGCGATGGACGCCCTGCGCGCGGCCTTTCCGGGATGAGCGACCCCG
>JANNBI010000389.1:0-3864 GCA_031385345.1 Paracoccaceae bacterium
TTCACGATCATGTTCATGCCCCCAGCTATCCCAAACGCACGGGTGCTGCGCAAGGATGCGCAGGTCGGCGGCTTGCCGCTGGGCGAAACCAAGCGTATGGTACCTGCGCCGGGGCTGTTCCCGGTGTTCTCAGGGCGGGGCGCAATTCCCCACCGGCGGTATAGCCCGCGAGCGCCTTGCGTTTCTTTTGAAACGCTTGGGTCAGCAGATCCGGTGTAACTCCGGGGCCGACGGTATAGTCCGGATGAAAGAGAATGGTTTGGCTGCGGCCAGACGCGCGAAGGGTCATGTGCCCGGCGCGCGCCTGTCTTGGCCAGTCCTTCCCCCTGATTCATAGCGTTCTGGAAAGGAACCACATGAATCAGCTTGCACTTCCCGCGATCACTTCGGGCGCGTTTCGCGGCGCCCTGTTTATGGTGCTGGCAGGGGTCTGCTTTGCGGCGGCCAATGCGATCACCTTCATCATCACCAATCAGCTGGGGTTTCGGGCGCAGTCTGACACCTTTTGGCAATATGCCATTGCTTTGGCGTTTTCGCTGCCGTTTGTGCTGCGTCACGGCATCGCGGGCCTGCGCACGGCGCATCCGGTTCTGCACATCATCCGCGTGGTCTTGTCCGCACTTGGCGTGCAGGCCTTCGTGATGAGTTTGGCCATGGGCACGCCGATCTGGCAGGTCATCGCTTTGGTGATGACCGCGCCCTTGTTCGTGCTGTTGGGGGCCAAGGTCATTCTGGGCGAGACGGTGACACCGGCGCGCTGGATGGCCGCCACGATCGGGTTCCTTGGCGCAATGGTGGTGTCCGAGTTGTGGACCACCGGCATCACCCAAGCCACGCTGCTGCCAATTGCGGCGGCGTTTCTGTGGGGCTCGGTGTCATTGATGACCAAATACCTGACCCGGACCGAGGCTGCGCCGACCATCACCCTGTGGCTGCTGGTCCTGCTGACGCCGATCAACGGGGCCTTGTCGTTGCAGGCAGGCTTTGAATGGCCGACGCCGCAGATCTGGGCCTATCTTCTGGTCGCTGGCGTCATCATCATGGCGGCGCAGTATCTGCTGACCTGGTCCTATGCGGCGGCGGATGCGGCCTTTGTGCAGCCGTTTGACGATCTGAAACTGGTGTCCAACATCCTGATCTATGGTCTGCTGTTCGGCTATTGGCCGGATGGCAATCTGTGGTTGGGGGTGGCGATGATCCTTGGGGCTTCGGTGTTCTTGCTGCTGTCCTCGCCCAAAGGGGAACCGGTTCCGGCCTGAGCTTTGGCCTGACCTTTGGCCTGACCTCTGGACAAATCTGCGCCAAAGCACCAGCTTTGGCGCATGAAACTGCGTTCGCCTCGTCTTGCTGCACGGGCCCTGATCCTGGTTGAGGACCGGGTTTTGCTGGTCAATGCCTATCCGGGCGGGATTTCCGACCTGTGGTGCGCCCCCGGTGGCGGGGTGGAGGCGGGGGCGTCCCTGCCCGACAATCTGGCACGCGAAGTGATGGAGGAGACGGGGTTGACGGTTTCGGTCGGCGCCCCGGCGTTGATCAATGAATTTCACGATCCGCGCACCGGGTTTCATCAGGTGGATATCTTCTTTCGCTGCACCATCCTTGCCGGGCAATTGCTGCGCAGTTGGCGCGATCCTGAGGGGGTGGTGACGGACCGCGCTTTCTTTTCCCGCAGTGATCTGGATCTGGGCCGCATCCGGTTCAAGCCCGACAGTCTGGCGCGGGCGGCTTGGGGGGATGGGTGTCATTATGATCCGCTGGAGGTGCTGGTCAAATGACCCCCATGATCCGCGAACTTGACCCGCATCGGGATCTTGCGGCGGTGGCGGGGCTTTACGGCGCGGCGGGGGATTACTGGCTGCTGGCCAATCGAGCGCCTCATGGGGCGGCGGAGGTTGCCGCCTTTTTCACCGATGGGCCGCCGGGATGTGATCCGGCGCAGTCGTACCGGGTGGGGATCTTTGAGGGTGCCGATCTGGTGGGGGTGGCGGAGCTGTCTTTTGGCTTTCCGTTGCCGGGGGATGCCTATCTGGGGCTGATGCTGCTGGCCGCGTCCCATCGGGGGCGCGGGCTGGGCAAGGTCTTGTTGAAGCATGTGGAGGGGCTGGCCCGGAAGCGCGGCGCGGCGCGGATCTATCTGGGGGTTTTGGTGGAAAATCCGCGCGGGCTGGCGTTCTGGCAGGGGCAGGGTTTTGTCGATACCGGGGTAAGCCGCAGGGATGATGAGACCGGGCATCTGATGCTGCGTTTGGGCAAGGATTTGCGGTCATAGGAAGCGTCCAGATCTGGACATTTATCATAATCGTTTTGAATCAATGTGTTGAGTACAGGATTTTAACCTGATCTTAACGAATTGAACCGGGGTTAAAACGCAAGACCGGCGGTCAAACCAGCGCAAAGGCCGCTGGATAGACCAAAACCTCGCGCGGGGTGTCCATGCCGGGGCGGGCGATCAGGGTGTGGTCAATCGGATAGGGCGTGGTCAGGTGCGCGGCGCGGGCCAGTGAAAATCCGGCGCGGGCGTAAAAGCTGGGCGCGCCCAGAACCACGGTCGTCATGCCTTTGATCGCCATCAGACGCAGCGCGCCCGCCACCATGCGGCTGCCCAGACGCTTTCCTTGCCATGCCGGGGCCACCGCCACCGGGGCCAGCGCCAACCAGCCATCCGGGGCCTGCATCCGCGACAGGGCAAGGTAGCCGACCAGACCCGCAGGCCAAGGCATGACCAGTTCAACCTCGATCTGTCCGGCGGCGCGCAGGGACTGGACCAGCGCAGCCTCGGCCCCCGTGGGAAAGGCGGCGCGCAGCAGGGCGTCGATGGCGGCATGATCCTCGGCGCGGACGGGGCGCATGAAATTGGGGGCTTGGGTCATCGGTCAGGCTTTCGCTTTGGGGGTCAGCAGAGCAAGGGCGACACCGCCCAGCACAAGACAGGTGGCCAAGACAAAGCGCGCGTCAAGCGGTTCGGACAGCAGGACCAGCCCGGCTGTGGCGGCGATCAGGGGCACGGTCAGTTGTGCCACGGCGGCGCGCGCGGCCCCGAGGGCGGGCAGGATCTGATACCACAAGGCATAGCCCAGCCCCGAAGTCAGGATGCCCGACAGCAGCGCCAGCCCCAGACCATCGCGCGTCAGCGGGGTTGGATCACCGGGGGCGACCAGCAGAACCACCAACAAAATCGGCACGGCCAGCAGGAAATTTGCCGCCGTCGCCCCCAAGGCATCGGCCTGCGCGCGGCCGGACAGCGAATATAGGCCCCAGCCCACCCCCGCCGCCGCCATCGACAGGGTGGCGGGCAGATCCAGCGCCGCACTGGTGCCGGGGGCCAAAAGCAGGACCAGACCGGCAAAGGCCGTGGCGGCCCCGATCCAGCGGGCGGGGGGGACGGGTTCGGCCCCGATGACAGCGCCCATGAACATGGTGATCTGCACCAGACCAAACAGGATCAGCGCCCCGGCCCCGGTTGGCAATTGGGTATAGGAATAGGAAAAACCCAGCAGATAGACCACCAGACCCGCGACCCCTGTCGCCCTGCCCGTGCCCTGCGGCCACAGGCTGCCGCCGCTGCGCATCCGGCGCAGAGCGACCAGACCCGCCAGCACCACAGCACCGCCCAACACACGCCAAAAGGCAAAGATCAACGGGTCCATCAGCCCGCCGCCCACCGCCAGACGGTTGATCAGCGAGTTGCCGGCAAAGGCCATCATCACAAGGGCGGTCAGAAGGAACAGGCGCATCGGGGCTCTTTCGGCGCAAAACTTCGTTGGGCGTGGGGTATGGGGCATGGATTGCCCGGCGGGCGCAAGCGGTCTGGGGCGAACCCTAGTTCAACACGAAAAAAAGGGCGCCCCGAGGGACGCCCTTTTC
>JANNBI010000392.1:0-7567 GCA_031385345.1 Paracoccaceae bacterium
TGCAGCGCCAGACAGCGGTCGGGCCGCGCCAGCCCCGCCGCGATCTGCGCCACGGGCAGGGACGAGGTGTTGGTCGCCAGCACCGCCCCTGCGCCGACAATCCCCTCCAGCGCCGCGAACAGCGCCTGTTTGGCGGCCAGATCCTCGACAATCGCCTCGATCACCAGCGCGCAGGGGGCAAGCGCCTGCATCCCGTCACCCACGCTGAACCGACCCAAGGTCGCGTCCATAGCCGCATCGGTCAGCTTGCCCGCCGCCACCCGCTGGCCCAGCTCCGCGCCCATCCGCTCGGCCGCATTGCCGCGCGCCGCGTCGTGCCCGTCAAACCCGATCACCGCAAAGCCTGCGGCCGCATAGACCTGCGCGATGCCAAGGCCCATCGTCCCCAGACCGACCACGCCAATCACCGCATCCGCGCTCATTTCCCCTGAAACTCCGCCCGGCGTTTGGCGCGGAAAGCGGCGATGCCCTCGGCCTTGTCGGCACTGTCCAACAGCGCCTCAAACCCCTGCCGTTCGGCTTGCACGGCCAGCATCCTGTCTTCGCCCGCCCGCAGCGCCGCCTTGGCCGCGCGCAGGGCAAGGGGCGCGCGGTGGGTCAAAGCCTCGCAGATCGCCGCCGCCTCGGTTAGGGCATCCTCCACCAGATAACTGCCAAGGCCCCAGCCAAAAGCCACCTCTGCCGAAACGATTTCCCCCGTCATCACCATCCGCGACGCCCGCGCGCGCCCGATCTGCGCCAGAACCCTTTGCCCGCCCCCCGCACCGGGGATCAGGCCCAGATTGACCTCTGGCAGACCCAACCGCGCGCCTTGCCCCAGCACCAGCAGATCGGCAAGCAAAGCCAGTTCCAGCCCGCCGCCCAGCGCCACCCCGTCCACCGCCGCCACCAAGGGCTTGGGGAAATCGCGGATCGCTGCCCAATGCGCCTTGCGCGGGTCGGCCTCTCCCTCAACGCTGGTTTTGTCAGCGATCTCAGCAATATCCGCCCCGGCGGCGAAATTGCCCCCCGCCCCACACAGCAGCACCGCCCGGCACGCCGCGTCCTCCGCCAGATCGGTCAGCACCGCCGCCAACCGCCCCAACAACGCCGTGTTCAGCGCATTCTTCGCCGCAGGCCGGTTCAACACCAGCCGCACCCAAGTCCCCTGCGGTTCCACGATCAATTCATCCATGTCCCCACTCTTGCCACCTCCCGGAAAAATTTCAAGCCTGAAACTTCAAGCTTGAAATTGTTTTCGCGGAGTGGCACGATTTGATGGCAACCAAAGTAAGAGGAGTCGGCCATGAATATTCTGTGCCTTGGGGGTGGCCCGGCTGGCCTGTACTTCGCCATTTCGATGAAACTGCGCGACCCCGCGCACCGCGTCACCGTGCTGGAACGCAACCGCGCCAATGACACCTTTGGCTGGGGCGTGGTCCTGTCGGACGAGGCGCTGGCCGGGATGCAGAAAAACGATCCCGTCTCGACCAATGCGATCCGCGACAGCTTTGCCTATTGGGATGACATTGCCGTCGTGCATGACGGCGTGCGCACCGTGTCGGGCGGCCACGGCTTTGCCGGCATTGGCCGACGTGCGCTTTTGGTCCTGCTTCAGGCCCGTGCCCGCGATCTGGGCGTCGATCTGCGCTTTGAAACCGAATTCAAATCCGCCGAGGAATACCGCAAAGACTATGATCTTGTCGTCGCCACCGATGGCCTGAACTCGCTGGTGCGCCGCGAATACGCCGACACCTTCCAGCCAGAGGTTGATTTGCGCCGCTGCAAATTCGTCTGGCTGGGCACCCATGCCAAATTTGACGACGCCTTTACCTTCATTTTTGAAAAGACCGAACATGGCTGGGTCTGGGCGCATGTGTATCAGTTCGATGCCACCACCGCGACCTTCATCGTCGAATGCCAGCCCGAGACATGGGCGCGCTGGGGGTTCGAGGCGATGACAAAGGAAGAGACGGTCGAAACCTGCCGCCGCATCTTTGCGCGCCATCTGGACGGGCATGATCTGATGTCCAACGCCGCCCATCTGCGCGGCTCGGCGGTCTGGATGAACTTTCCCCGCGTGATCTGCCAGAACTGGCACCATGAAAACGTGGTGCTGATGGGCGACGCCGCCGCGACCAGCCATTTCTCGATCGGCTCCGGCTCTCGGCTGGCTTTTGACAGTGCGATTGCTCTGGCCGATTACCTGCATTCCGAACCGACGATGCAGGCCGCCTTTGACCGCTATCAGGCCGAACGCCGGGTCGAGGTGTTGCGCACCCAATCCGCCGCCCGCAATTCGCTGGAATGGTTTGAAGAGGTCGAACGGTATCTGGACATGCCGCCGCTGCAATTCGCCTATTCGCTGATGACCCGCAGCCAGCGCATCAGCCACGAAAACCTGCGTCTGCGCGATCCCGCCGCCCTGCAACAGGCCGAGGACTGGTTTCAGGCGCAGGCCGGTGGCACCCCCGGTCGCCGCCCGATGTTCGCGCCGTTCAAACTTCGGGATATGACCCTGACCAACCGCATCGTCGTCTCGCCCATGGCGCAGTACAAGGCGGTGGACGGCTGCCCGACCGACTGGCATTTCGTGCATTACGCCGAACGCGCCAAGGGCGGCGCCGGGCTGGTCTATACCGAAATGACCTGCGTGGCCGCCGACGCCCGCATCAGCCCCGGTTGCCCCGGTCTGTATGCGCCAGAACATCAGGCCGCATGGACCCGCCTTGTTGATTTCGTCCATGCGGAAACACCCGCCAAGATCGCCATGCAGATCGGCCATGCCGGGCGCAAGGGATCAACTCAGCTTGGCTGGCAGGTGGGCGATGCGCCCCTGCCCGACGGCAACTGGCCCCTGATCAGCGCCAGCGCCCTGCCGTGGGAGCCTGCAAACCAGACCCCCCGTGCCATGACGCAAACCGATATGGACCGCGTGACGGCAGAGTTTGTGGCCGCCACCCATATGGCCGCCCGCGCCGGGTTTGACATGATCGAACTTCACGCGGCGCATGGCTATCTTCTGGCGTCGTTCCTGTCGCCAATTTCGAACATCCGCACCGATGCTTACGGCGGCAGTCTCGAAAACCGGTTGCGGTTCCCCTTGCAGGTGTTCTCCGCCATGCGCGCCGTCTGGCCCGCCGCCAAACCCATGTCGGTGCGCATCAGCGCCTCGGACTGGATGGGCGAGACGGGCGTCACCCCGGCCGAGGCTGTCCTGATCGCCCGCGCCTTCGCCAAAGCCGGGGCGGATATCATCGACGTGTCGGCAGGCCAGACCACGCCGGACGCCCAGCCGATCTATGGCCGCATGTACCAGACCCCGTTTTCCGACCGCATCCGCAACGAGGCCGGGTTGGCCACCATGGCCGTCGGCGCGATCACTGACGCGGATCAGATCAACCAGATCCTGCTGGCGGGCCGCGCCGATCTGGTCTGTCTGGCGCGCCCGCATCTGGCCGATCCCTATTGGACCCTGCACGCCAGCCTTGCGCAGGGCGACACCAGCACCGATTGGCCCCTGCCCTACCTTGCGGGCCGCGATCAGGCCCAGCGTCTGCGCCAGCGCCAGCAAGAGCAGATCCGGGTATGATCCTGACCGGCAAAACAGTTCTGATCACCGGCGGCGGGTCGGGCGCTGGAGAGAACCTCGCCTTGGGCTTTGCCGCAGCCGGGGCGCAGGTGGTGATCACCGGGCGGCGGATGGACGCTTTGCAGCGCGTCACCGCCCTGTCACCCCGCATCCGCGCCGTGCAGGCTGATGTGACCGTTGAGGACTCGGTGGCGCAGATGTTCGCGCAGGCCGGTCCCTGTGACATCGTCATTGCCAATGCCGGGCAGGCCGATTCGGCCCCAATGTCACGCACCACGCTGGACCAGTGGAACGCCATGATCGCGGTCAACCTGACCGGCGTGTTCCTGACCCTGCGCGACGGGCTTAACCAGATGCCGGGCTGGGGGCGGCTGATCGCCGTCGCCTCCACCGCCGGGCTGAAAGGCTATGCCAAGGTCGCGCCCTACGCCGCCGCCAAACATGGCGTCCTCGGGTTAACCCGCTGCCTTGCCCTTGAAATCGCAAAGAAACCCATCACCGTCAACGCGCTTTGCCCCGGCTTTCTGGACACGCCGATGACCGACCATTCGGTGCAGGTCATTGCTGACAAGACCGGCCGCACCCTTGACCAGTCGCGCGCCGCCCTTGCCGCGATGAACCCGCAAAACCGCCTGATCCACCCCTCCGAGGTGACCGCCGCCGCCCTGTGGCTGTGTGGTCCGGGATCCGAAGGCATCAACGGACAGGCCATTTCCATCGCCGGAGGAGAGGTATGACCGACCTGTCCAAACGCCGCCTGAAGATGTGGGTGCGCCTGCTGGCCGTCACCCGAGCCTCGGAAAACCACCTGCGCGAACATCTGCGCGTCGGGCATGACACCACCCTGCCCCGTTTCGACGTGATGGCCGCGCTGTACCGCCGTCAGGGCGGCGTCAGCATGACCGAATTGTCGCGGATGCTGTTGGTATCGAACGGCAATGCCACCGCCGTTGTGGACCGGCTGGAAGCCGATGGTCAGGTCAAACGCACCCAATCCGAAACCGACCGACGCACCGTGATCGTCGCCCTGACGCCCGAAGGTCTGGCCAGCTTTGAAAGCCTCGCCGCCGGACACGAGGCAGAGGTGGGCAAGCTTTTCGCCCATCTTGCCGACACCGATCTGGACGCCCTGACCGAGATCCTGAAACGCATGGGGAAAAAATGACGCTTCTGGCCGGACTGACCCCGACGAATTTCCTGTGGCAGGTCACAGACCGCATCGCCACCCTGCGGCTGAACCGGCCCGACCGGAAAAACCCGCTGACCTTTGACAGCTACGCCGAACTGCGCGACCTGTTTCGCGCGCTGGCCCATGCGCGCGATGTGGATGTGGTGATCTTTGCCTCCAACGGCGGCAATTTCTGCTCGGGCGGGGATGTGCATGACATCATCGGCCCGCTGATCGGCAAACCGATGGCGGACTTGCTGGCCTTTACAAGGATGACCGGCGATCTGGTCAAGGCGATGATCACCTGCGGCAAGCCGATCATCGCGGCGGTGGACGGTGTGGCGGTGGGGGCCGGGGCGATCTTGGCCATGGCCTGCGATCTGCGGCTGGCCACCCCGGCGGCGAAATGCGCGTTCCTGTTCACCCGCGTCGGGCTGGCCGGCTGCGACATGGGGGCCTGCGCCATGCTGCCCCGCCTGATCGGCCAAGGCCGCGCGGCAGAATTGCTGTATCTGGGCCGCAGCATGAGTGCTGCCGAGGGCCAGTCCTGGGGCTTTTGGAACGCCCTGCACGACCCGCAGGATCTGGAATCTGCGGCCCTGACCCTTGCCCGCCGTCTGGCCGCAGGTCCGACTTTCGCCCATGCCATGACCAAGGCGCAGCTTGTGCAGGAATGGAACATGGGGCTGGAACAGGCGATCGAGGCCGAAGCGCAGGCTCAGGCGATCTGCATGCAGACCAAGGATTTCGACCGCGCCTACCGGGCCTTCGTGGCCAAAGAGACGCCCGTATTCGCGGGCGATTGAAAGAAAGTCGGGGGTTTCACACCCCCGAGGCCGGATTTTCGGCGAAAATCCGACCTTCCCCCGTGGGAATATTTGGGAACAGATGAATGGCAGACAAAAGCTTTCTGGATTGGCCGTTTTTTGAACCGCGCCACCGCGATCTGGCCGCGGCGCTGGAGGCGTGGTGCGCGGCGCATCTGCCCGTCGATCACGCCGATGTCGATGCCGCCTGTCGCGGGCTGGTGGCGATGCTGGGCGCGGGCGGCTGGCTGCGCCACAGTGCCGCCGATGCCGGGGTGGCGCTGGATGTGCGCAGCCTGTGCCTGATCCGCGAAACCTTGGCGCGGCATGACGGGCTGGCCGATTTCGCCTTTGCCATGCAGGGGCTTGGCATGGGGGCGGTGTCGCTGTTCGGGTCGGACCAGCAACGCGACTGGTTGCGGCGGACCCGGGACGGCACCGCGATTGCAGGCTTTGCCCTGACCGAACCGGGGTCGGGGTCGGATGTGGCGGCCATGACCACCGATGCGCAAAAGGTGCCGGGCGGCTGGCGGCTGAACGGCGAGAAAACCTATATCTCCAACGGCGGCATTGCCGATGTCTATGTCCTGATCGCCCGGACCGGTGAGGCGCCGGGCGCGCGCGGTCTGTCGGCGTTTTTGCTGCCAGCCGACACACCCGGCCTGTCCGTCGTCTCGCGGATTGAGGTGATGGCCCCGCATCCCCTTGCCCATCTGCGGCTTACGGACGTGCATTTGCCCGACGCCGCGCTGATCGGCAGTGCCGGGGCCGGGTTCAAACAGGCGATGGCGGTGCTGGACATTTTCCGCCCCACGGTCGGGGCGGCGGCTCTGGGCTTTGCCCGCCGCGCACTGGACGAGGCCTTGACGCGCTGTCAATCCCGCCAGATCAACGGCGCGCCCTTGGCGGATCTGCAACTGGTGCAGGGCCATCTGGCCGATATGGCGTTGAAGATCGACGCGGCGGCGCTGCTGGTCTACCGCGCCGCCTGGGTCAAGGATCAAGGCACCGCCCGCATCACCCGCGAAGCCGCGATGGCCAAGCTTTACGCCACCGAAGCCGCGCAACAGGTCATCGACATGGCCGTACAACTGCATGGTGGCGACGGCGTGCGGCAGGGCTTTGCCGTTGAATCCCTGTACCGCGAAATCCGCGCCCTGCGCATCTATGAAGGCGCCAGCGACGTGCAACGCATCGTCATCGCGCGGAGCATCCTGCAATGACCTACACCCGCTTGATCCAGATCGAGTTTAACCACTGCGACCCCGCCGGCATCGTGTTTTATCCCCGGTATTTCGAGATGACGAATTCCGTGGTCGAGAATTTCTTTGCCGATGTGGTGGGCCTGTCCTTTGCCGAGATGCACCGTGGCCCCCGACACAAGGGCGTCCCCACCGCGCGGATCGAGGCTGATTTCATGGCCCCCTCGCGTCTGGGCGACAAGGTTTTGTTTTCGTTGAAGATCGCGAAGCTGGGCAGCCGCAGCATGACCTTGGCTGTTGAGGGGGCGATGGGCGGCGAACGCCGGATGCGCGCCAATCTGACGCTGGTCTGGGTCAATGATCTGCGCTCGGCCGCCTGGCCGGACGATCTGCGCGCCAAACTTGCCGCCTATCAGGAGAGCCAAGATGCCCCATGACATCCTGCACCCCAAACATTGGAAGCCGGCGCGCGGCTATGCCAATGGCGTCGCGGCCTCCGGTCGCATGGTCTTTACCGGCGGTCTGATCGGCTGGAACGCCCAGCAGGAATTTGAAACCGACGATTTCGTCGAACAGGTTGCCCAAGCCCTGCGCAGCATCGTCGAGGTGCTGGCCGAGGCGGGGGCGCGCCCCGAACATCTGGTGCGCTTGACCTGGTATGTCACCGACAAGCACGAATATCTGGCGAACCTGAAGGCTTTGGGGGCCGCCTATACCGCCATCCTTGGCCGCCATTATCCCGCCATGGCGCTGGTGCAGGTCGTGGCCTTGGTCGAAGACCGCGCCAAAGTCGAGATCGAAGCCACCGCTGTCATCCCGC
>JANNBI010000349.1:0-2927 GCA_031385345.1 Paracoccaceae bacterium
CGCCTCGCCACCCTCGCCCGCCCCTTGGCGCGTGAACATGATCACCCGGCCGTTCGGGGCCCATGTCGGACCCTCATCCAGAAAGGACGAGGTCAGCAGCCGCTCTTCGCCGCCATCCACCATCATCACGCCGATATGGAACCGGCCTTCGTTCTGCTTGGTAAAGGCGATCATGTCGCCGCGCGGGCTCCAGACCGGGGTGCCATAGCGACCCTTGCCGTTTGAAATCCTCACCGGCTCTCCGCCGCCCGCCGACATGACATAGATTTGCTGCGTGCCGGACCGGTCGCTTTCAAACACGATCTGACTGCCATCCGGGCTGTAACTGGGCGCAGTTTCGATCGAGGGCGAGTTCGTCAGTTGCGACAGCGCGCCCGATCCGATGTTCACGTTGTAAATATCGGTGTTGCCGCCCCGCTCCAGCGAAAAGACCACGCTTTGCCCATCTGGCGAAAAACGCGGCGCAAAGGTCATGGTGCCGTCCTGCTGTTCCAGCGCGCGGGTGGACAGATCGGCGGCACTCATCAGATAGATCTGCGGAAAGCCGGTCGCATAAGACGTGAACAGGATCCGGTCGCCCGTGGGCGAGAACCGGGGTGCCAGCACCAGCGCCGAATTATCCGTCAGATACTGGATATTCGCGCCGTCATAATCCATCACCGCCAATTGCTTCAGCCGGGCATTCTTTGGCCCGCTTTCCGCGACATAGACGACGCGGCTGTCGAAATAGCCGCCCTCGCCGGTGATCCGGCTGTACACCGCATCCGCCACCTTATGCGCCATCCGCCGCCAACTGCCCGGAGAGCCTGCAAACTGCATCCCCTCGCCCAGTTCCGCACCGGAAAACACGTCGTAAACCCGGAATTTCACCACGATCTGATCACCGTTGGCCGTCACCGCCCCGGTGACCAGCGCCTGCGCGTTGATCGCCTGCCAGTCATTATACGCCACCGGCGCCCCGAATGACGTGACCTGACTGATGTATGCTTCGGCCCCGATCTCGCGGAACAACCCCGTCCCCGCCAGATCCGCCGCCACAACCCGCGTGATATTGGCGGCAAAGTCGCCCGCCCCGCCTTCATCGACAAAGGTCGGGGTGGCAAAGGGCATCGGTTCGATTACCCCGCTGTCAATCACGATCCGCAAGGGCGCGGCCTGCGCGGTCATCGGGATCATCAGGCAAAGGGCCATCAGCGTGGCTTGGGTCAATCTTTGGATCAGGCGCATCGGCGTCCTCATATCTGCTGTGTCGTTGCATGCGCGATTTCGCGCGGGGTGGCGATGGGAAACCTGCTGCAGTTTCCCCGTTCGGCGGAATTCCGAACCGATTTTGGGATCTGGCGGGGCTAAGGCGGGCGGTGGATACCTCATCGCAACGCCAGTCCCGCCGGGTCAAAGGTCAATTCCATCACCTTCCACAGCGCATAGCGGTCGGCGGGAAGGTCAAACCCCTGCCGCCCGCAGCGCAAAATTGCCCGCCGGGCGGAGCCGAAAAGCTGCTCGGCAGCCTCAACCTCGCCCGTGAAGGACGACAGAGAAATACTGGAAGCTTCAGGCCGCCCGGTCGGATCAAAGGTCACGCGCAGGGTCGCGCTCGCCTGCATCGCGTCTGGTGTCAAAGCCCCAAGGTTCCAGCATTCCCCCAAAGCCAACCGAATTTGTTGCGGCCAGATCTGATCCTGCGGCACGGCCTGCGGCACCGGGATCGCCTGCGCAAAAACCGGCCCTGCCATCACCGCCAAGATCGCCAAACCCCGCATCAGCGCAACCTCATGCCGTCGGGATCGAACACCAGTTCCAACTCTTTCCACGACTCGTATTTGCCCGCCGGCAGCGGGAACCCGGCCTTGCCGCAGCGTGCAATCGCGCGGCGCGCCACTTCGAACATCTTGTCGGCGGATTCTGCCGTGCCGCCCTCGGCCCAGACCATCCGCAAGGATCCCAGATCCGGCGTGCCATCCTGCCCCAGCGCCACAAACACCATGACCGTCGTGCGCATCGCCTCGGACGACAAGGCCCCCAAATTCCAGCATTTCTTGATCGCGACACGCAAAGCATCCTGCTCGCCCGTGGTCATCGGCGGCCCCGACGTGCCGGTGTCCTGCGACGGAACCTCTGCCGGCTCTGCCGCCGCCTCGGCCAGCGCCGCCGCCACCGCATCATCCACCGCCGCGGTATCGGTTTCCTCGGGCGGCGGCGGTTCCACCACCGGCTCCTCGGGGGGTACCTCGGCCACCTCTGGCACCACAGGCCGTCCCTGCGGCCGACGAGAGCTGGTCGGCGCCAGTTGCGGCGCGGTATCCTCGGTCACCACCGCCTCGGTCACGATCTGCGTCGCGGCCTCTTCCGGGCTGGCCGCAGGTTCCGGCGGCGTGTCAATAACCACCTCCGCCGGGGCCTCGGTCACTTCGGGCGTCACGGTATCGGCCAGATCGGGCGTGTCGGTGATGTCATCCACCGGCGTATCCGCCACCCGGTCAATCGGGCGCGGTGCGGGGGCGACATCGGTCTGCGGCACCGGGATCGGCTGCGCCTCATCCGCCACGGGTGCCACCGGGACCGGCGCCGGTTCGGCCTGCACGACCTCAGCCTCGGGCAGAACCTCGGGCGTCACTTCAGCGACAGGGGCGGGCCGCTGCGGCGGGGGCGCGCTGGCCGCCGCCGGAGGCGTCACCGTCGCCTTGGCCGCCGCTGCCAGATTGTCAAACTCGGCAGAAGTCAGCAGCGACACCTCTGCCACTGGAATTTCGGGCGCGTCAGACGGCGCAAACAGCCAATCGCCCAGAATGACCCAGACGATGAACCCCCCGTGCAAAAGGGCAGAGCCTATGGTGCCCCGGTTCCACTCCACCGCTTAATTCCCGCCTCCAAAGGTCGGACCATCCGCATCCGTCACCAGACCGATGCTGTTGAAGCCGCCGGCATTC
>JANNBI010000497.1:0-2473 GCA_031385345.1 Paracoccaceae bacterium
CGACTTTGGCGTTTGAGGCCAGCCACGGCCGCTCTTCGATGGAATATTACGACGGGTTCGTGTTCAGTTTTCTGGGCCAGGGCGACATGCCCCCGGTCGCGAGCGGGGGGCGTTATGATCCCGCCCACCGCCGGAATGGACCGCCCCTGCCCCAGCACCGCCGTCAGCGCGTCATAGCGCCCCCCGGTTGCCACAGGCGGCAGATCCACCGGCCCCAGAAAGCTGAACACAAAGCCGTCGTAATATTCCATCAGGGTCCGGCCATGGCTGGCCTCGAACGCCAGGGTTTCGGTGTTCACCCCGCGCGATTTCAGTTCGACCAACCGCGCCGCAAACCGGTCCACCGCCTGGGCGATGGCGGGCAGCATCGGGGTGATCCCACGCAGATGCGCCAGCGCCGCCTCGGCCGGGGCTTCCAGCGCCAAAAGATCATACAGCAGCGCCGCCTCGGGGGCGCTCAGGTTGGGCGTGTCGGCATCTTCGATAAGCGCGCGCGCCCGCGCTGCGATCTCATCAGCACCGCGCAGGCCGGTGAAACTTCCCGCCGCATCAATCAACGCCTCTGGCGTGTCCTTTCCCAGACGCTCCAGCAAATCGGCCCGCGCCTTCGGCACCGCCGCGCGCCCGGCGAACCGGTCCAGCAAGGCGCGAAAACGTTTCGGCCGCCAGATGTGGCGCAACAAGGCCGCGCGCCGCCGATCCGAGGTGTTCAACCCCCGCACCGCCGCCAGCAAGATCCCGACATCCCCGGTGACGGGCCGCAGGCCAAGCCCCTGCAAACAGGTCGCAAACAGCGCAAAAACCTCGGCATCGGCGGCTTCGGGGGCGGTGCGGTCAAACACCTCAAACCCGACCTGAAGGTATTCGCGCATCCGTGCTTCGCCCAGATGATCCTGTTTGCGGAACACCTCGCCCATATAGGCATAGCGCGCCGGGTCCGCCCCATGTGCCATATGGGCCTGTACCACAGGCACGGTGAAATCGGGGCGCAGCATCATTTCACCCAGCATCGGATCCTGGGTCACATAGGCGCGCGCGCGGATATCTTCGCCGTACAGATCCAGCCGAGTTTCGGCGGGCAACAAAAGATCAGCCTCCACCGCCACCGCCCCGGCCGCGCGAAAGGCGGCGAACAGCCGTTCGGCTTCGGCCCGGATGGTGGGTTTCGCGGTCGCAGTTTTTGCGGTCATG
Organism: Paracoccaceae bacterium; assembly: GCA_031385345.1. Taxonomy (GTDB): domain Bacteria; phylum Pseudomonadota; class Alphaproteobacteria; order Rhodobacterales; family Rhodobacteraceae; genus CAIYZT01. Next base: position 1,192 of record JANNBI010000497.1, read on the forward strand.
GGGCCAGCATCTTGCGCACGGCGTCCACCACTCCGGCGCGCGGCACCTCTTGTTGGGCGGGACGGTCTTTCCATTCCTCCAGCGTGGCGCTTTCAGCGATTTTCGCGCCCAGGATCAGATCCTTCAGGATCACTGTCCCCCTCGCCGCCTCGTCCCCACCTTGGATGATCGCGATCGGGGATTGGCGTTTGTCGGCGTATTTCAACTGGTTGCCAAAGTTCTTCGGATTGCCAAGATAGACCTCTGCCCGGATGCCCGCCGCCCGCAGATCGGCAACGATCCCCATGTAATCCGCCATCCGGTCACGGTCCATCACGGTCACCACCACCGGCCCTGCGACCTCGGCCCCAAGGCGGCCTTTTGCCTTCAGTGCCGCCAGCAGCCGGTCAACACCGATGGAAACCCCCGTCGCGGGCACCGATTGGCCGGTGAAACGTTTCACCAGATCATCATAGCGCCCGCCCCCCGCAACCGATCCGAACTGCCGCTTGCGACCCTTTTCGTCGAGAATTTCAAAGGTGAGTTCGGCTTCATAAACCGGGCCGGTGTAGTAGCCCAGACCGCGGACGCAGGAGGGGTCGATGACGATGCGGTCAGCGCCGTAACCTTGAACATCCAGCAGGGCCGCGATGGTGTCCAACTCGGCCACGCCTTCGGACCCGATGATGGATGCGCCGACCAAATCACGCAGCCGTGCACAGGTTTCCGCCCCATTGGCCCGTTTTGCGGTGGTAAATCCAAGTACCACGTCGACCTGCGCATCGCCCAGCCCCGCGCCTTTGGTGAAATCGCCGCTGTCGTCCTTGCGCCCGGCCCCTAGCAACGCGCGCACTCCATCGGCGCCAAGACGGTCCATCTTGTCGATGGCCCGCAGGACGATACCACGCTCGGCATCCATGTCGTCTCCCGACAGGCCCGCAACCTCCATCACGCCGTTCAAAACCTTACGGTTGTTCACCTTGACGACATAGTCGCCGCGCTCAATCCCCACGGCTTCCAGCGCGTCGCACAGCATCATGCAGATCTCGGCATCGGCCGCCACGGATGGCGCACCCACCGTATCGGCATCGCATTGATAGAACTGGCGAAACCGCCCCGGTCCGGGCTTTTCATTGCGCCACACCGGACCCATGGCAAAGCGGCGGTAGGGGCTGGGCAGGTCGTTGCGGTACTGCGCCGCCACCCGCGCCAAGGGTGCGGTCAGGTCATAGCGCAGCGCCAGCCAGTCGGCATCCCCGCCGTCACCAGCAGCCTCCTGCCAGCCGAAAACGCCCTCATTCGG
>JANNBI010000509.1:0-32590 GCA_031385345.1 Paracoccaceae bacterium
AGCCTGTGCGCTGAACAGGAAAAAGTGCTGGAGCGGATCGAAAAGGCCGGCGTTCAGGGCGATATCGGCCCGAAGATGAACGAAGTGGTTGATCCTCAAGTCTGGCTTGACGCACCGGGCTCGCCCGTTGCCAAGTTGGAAAATGAAAAGCCCCAGGGGATCACGATCTCCTACGACGAGCTGATCAAGTCCTGGCAGAACTAAGGGCGATGGGCGGGGGGAAACCCCCGCCCGTTTCTACTTTTCCCAAATGCCCCGGTTGCGAAAACCGCGCCGGGGTGTTTCGGTGAAGCAGAGATCAAAGCCCCGAACGGACCCGGAAATGAAGCATATCCTTGCCATCGATCAGGGCACAACCTCGTCCCGCGCGATCCTGTTTGACGCCGGTCTGCGCGTGGTCGCCAGCGCGCAGGAAGAATTTCCGCAGCATTTTCCGGCCTCGGGCTGGGTCGAACATGACCCGTCAGATCTGTGGTCAACGGTGGCGGGATCTGCCCGCGCTGTGATCGAAAAGGCGGGGATAACCGCCGCTGATATCGTCGCCATAGGCATCACCAATCAGCGTGAAACGACGATCGTCTGGGACCGCAAAACCGGTGAGCCGATCTACAACGCGATTGTCTGGCAAGACCGCAGGACTGCCGAGATCTGCGCCAAGCTGCAAAGCGACGGGCATGGGCCAATGGTGACGGCCCGAACCGGGCTGCTGCTTGACCCATATTTTTCTGGGACCAAGGTGAAATGGCTGCTGGACACCGTTCCCGGCGCGCGAGCCAGGGCAGAGCGTGGCGAGCTTGCCTTTGGCACAGTGGACAGTTTTCTGATCTGGAAATTGACTGGCGGCCGGCTCCATGCGACCGACGCCACCAACGCGGCCCGTACCATGCTGTACAACATCCGCGACGGCCACTGGGATACCGAGATCTGCGGCCTTTTGGGTGTGCCGATGGCCATGTTGCCAGAGGTACGCGACAGCGCTGCCGATTTCGGGATGACGCGCGCCGATCTGTTCGGGCGCGAAATTCCGATTGCCGGGGTCGCCGGCGATCAACAAGCCGCAACGGTTGGACAGGCGTGTTTTTCGCCCGGAATGATGAAATCGACCTATGGAACCGGGTGTTTCGCGCTTTTGAACACCGGCGATCAGATGGTCAGCAGTCAGAACCGGCTGCTGACGACCATCGCTTATCAGTTGAACGGCAAGCCCACCTATGCACTTGAAGGCTCGATCTTCATTGCGGGGGCGGTTGTGCAATGGCTGCGCGATGGCCTGAAGATCATCCGCGAGGCCAAGGAAACCCAACACCTGGCCGAAACCGCTGACCCCACCCAGGACGTGGTTTTGGTGCCCGCCTTTACGGGTCTGGGCGCGCCCTATTGGCGGCCCGATTGCCGGGGGGCAATCTATGGATTGACGCGCAATTCCGGCCCTGCCGAATTGGCCAAGGCTGCGCTGGAAAGCGTCGGGTATCAGACCCGCGACCTGCTAGAGGCGATGCGCGCCGATTGGGGCGCGGCGGCGGACGGCGTGTTGCGGGTTGATGGCGGCATGACCTCCAGCCATTGGGCGATGCAATTTCTGTCCGACATCCTTGGCGCCCCGGTTGACCGTCCACAGGTGACCGAGACCACGGCGCTGGGGGCGGCTTGGTTGGCCGGAATGCATGTGGGGCTTTATCCCGGTCCCGCCGAGTTTTCCAAGAACTGGGCGCTGGAGCGTCGGTTTACACCCGCGATGGACCTTGCCACCCGCGACGCCAAATACAACCGCTGGCGCCGGGCCGTTGCGGCGACGATGGCGGTCTAGCCGCGGCAGATCGGCCGTCCGCCGTTCTGAAGGACACTGACCACCACCGGTCCCCGGTCACCGGCCCTTTTTGGGCCACCCCGGTCCCATTCAAAACCCGCGAACGGCGGGCCGCCACCCGGTCAGAAAGCAATCGCCAAGCTTATGTAAATCACCGTCTAATCCGCTCCGCGCGTCACAAAACCGAAACAACTTTTTTGTACCACCCGAAAGCAGACTCCGGAAACACCTGGAGCGCTGAACGGGAACATCACATGACATCGAAGACTCTCAAGTTGCTTACCATGACGACATCGGTCGCCGTCGCCTTGAGCAACGTGGCCCATGCGCAAAGCATGGATATGGACGCGCTGATCGCAGCGGCCAAAGCCGAAGGAACGCTTACCACCATCGCCCTGCCGCATGACTGGTGCAACTACGGCGCCGTGATCGAAGGCTTCAAGGCAAAATACGGTATCGAAGTTAACGAACTGAACCCCAATGCGGGTTCTGGCGACGAGATCGAAGCCATCAAGGCCAATAAAGACAACACCGGCCCGCAAGCGCCCGACGTTATCGACGTTGGTCTGTCCTTTGGCCCTGCCGCCAAGGATGAAGGTCTGATCCAGCCGTACAAAGTCTCGGTCTGGGACTCGATCCCGGACACTGCCAAGGACGCCGACGGCTTTTGGTACGGCGACTATTATGGCGTTCTGGCAATGGCGGTGAACAAGGACGTGGTCACCGACGCATCGCCAACCAGTTTTGCCGATCTGAAAGATCCCAAATATGCCAGCATGGTCGCAATTCCCGGCGATCCTCGCACGGGCAACAGTTCCATGATGTCGCTGTACGCGGCGGGGACCGCGATGGGCGGCAAGGGCGGGGCTGACGCAGCAACTGCGGGCATCGCGTATCTGAAGGCACTGAAGGCAAGCGGCAACTTCGTTGACGTGGGCGGCTCGGCGCAGAATTTCGCGCAGGGAACGACCCCGATCATGATGGACTGGGATTACAACGTTCTGGCCATGCGCGACACCTTGGCGGGCAACCCGCCGATGGACGTGGTTATCCCATCGGACGGCGTCATCGCGGGTGTCTATGTGCAGGCGATTTCGGCCTATGCCCCCCATCCCAATGCGGCAAAGTTGTGGATGGAATACCTCTATTCGGACGAAGGTCAGCTGGGTTGGCTTTCGGGCTACTGCCACCCGATCCGGTTCAATGACATGGTTGCCCGTGGAGTGATCCCGGCCGACATGATGGCAAAGCTGCCGGCAGCCGAAGCCTATGCCAAGGCAGTATTCCCGACCTTGGAAGAGCAGGCAGCGGCCAAAGCCGTGGTTGCCGATACTTGGGCCACCGAGATGGGCGCGAACTAAGCTCTTCCGCTAGCACAACAGGGATGCCGGCTCCGCGCCGGCATCCGTATTTTTATCGGCAGAAGGCTGATCACAATGCTCGACGCCTCTGCGTCCGGTTCAAATCTGGATGCTAAGATCCCACGAAAGAACTCGATGAGCCCGGTCAACTGGAACTGGCTGGGCATCGTTCCGTTCTTTCTGTTCGCTTTTCTTTTTCTTGTCGGCCCGGTGCTGTACCTGGTGGTGGGTGCGTTCCAGAATGCAGATGGGGCCTTCACCTTTGACAATATTATCGCACTTGGCAGTCCGAACATCGTTGCCAGCTTTTCGTTGTCGATCCGACTAAGTCTATTGTCGGCGCTGATGGGCGCGGTGGCCGGACTTTTGTTAGGCCAGGCTGTGATTCTGGGCGGGCTTCCGGTCTGGGTGCGTAATGCCTTCACCACCTTTTCCGGCGTCGCATCGAACTTTGCCGGGGTGCCGCTGGCCTTTGCCTTTATCGCAACATTGGGCCGGCTTGGGCTGGTCACCTTGCTGCTGCGCGACGTGTTCGGGTTCAACCTGTACGCGGCTGGCTTCAACCTGTTTTCCTTTGCCGGGCTGTCCTTGGTCTATCTGTATTTCCAGCTTCCCTTGATGTTCCTGATCATAGCCCCGGCCTTGGACGGTCTAAAAAGCGAGTGGCGCGAGGCAGCCGAGATTTTGGGCGCAAGTCGCCGGCAATATTGGCAAATGGTCGCCCTGCCAGTTTTGACCCCCACAATTCTGGGCTGCTTTTTGTTGTTGTTTGCGAACGCCTTCGGCACCCTTGCCACGGTTTACGCATTGGTTGGATCAGGGTTTGATGTGGTGCCGATCGTGCTGTTCCAGCAGATCCGGGGCAACGTTTTGTATAACCCCAACCTTGGCTACGCGCTGGCCCTGGGCATGGTCCTGATCATGGGCATTTCGAACACTCTGTATCTGGTGCTGCGAAACCGCGCGGAACGGTGGCAGAAATGAAAAAAACCTTCCCCTTGGTTGCGACACTGACAGCCCTTTTCGCCGCCTCGTTCTTTGTCGTGCCACTGATCGCCACCTTCTACTTTTCGCTGAAAATGACCCGAGGCGAGTTGGGGTTTGCCGCCTATTCATCTGTTTTCAATAGTGCCGATTTCCTGGCCACGATCAGTTATTCAACAGTTGCCTCCCTGATTGCCATCCTGATTGGTGCGGTGATCATCGTGCCGACTGCCTATTGGGTCCGCCTGAAAGTCCCCAAGCTGCGGCCGGTTGTGGAATTCATCAGCCTTTTGCCGCTGATCGTGCCGCCGGTGGTGCTGGTGTTCGGCTATATCCGCCTGTTCGGGTCAAATTCCTGGCTTCCGCTGACCGCGACGACAACGGGCACAGATGTGCTGTTGGTGCTTGGCTATGTCGTGCTGTCGATGCCTTACATGTTTCGCGCGGTGGACAATGGCATGGCCGTGATCGACATCACCACCCTGACCGAGGCCGCCGAAAGCCTTGGCGCCTCGCGGGTTCGCACGATTGCGACCGTCATTTTCCCCAACGTGCGCGCCGCGATCATCTCGGGCGCGTTTCTGACATTTTCGATTTCTCTGGGCGAGTTCGTTCTGGCCAGCCTGCTGAACCGTCCCGCCTTTGGCCCCTATCTGGTGCAACTGGGTCAGGACCGCGCTTACGAGCCCGCCGCACTGGCTGTCATGTCCTTTGGCTTCACCTGGGGCTGTATGGTTCTGATGCAGGCCTTTGCCACCAAAAAACCCGGACAGCGCTGGTTGCCGCGGCTGGCCCGCCGATCTGCCAAAAGGACCAATCCATGAGCTTTCTGTCGATCACCAATGCCGTCAAGGCATTTGGCACCAATACCGTTGTCAAAGGCTTTGATCTGGCGGTTGAAAAGGGCGAATTCGTCTCTTTCCTTGGGCCATCGGGATGCGGGAAAACCACCGTTTTGCGCATGATTGCCGGGTTTGAACGGCCGACCTCTGGCAAAATCACCATTGATGGCCGCGACGTGACCGATCTTGCGCCCAACCGCCGCAGGATCGGCATGGTGTTTCAGGCCTACGCCTTGTTTCCGAACATGAATGTCTTTGGAAACATCGCCTTCGGTTTGAAAATCGCCGGCCTGACCAAGACCGAGATCGAAGCCCGAGTGACGGAAATGCTGGATCTGATCGGCTTATCGCATTTGGCCGAACGCTACCCCTATGAGATGTCGGGAGGCCAGCAGCAGCGCGTGGCACTGGCACGGGCGCTGGCGCCAAAACCGCAGGTCTTGCTGCTGGACGAACCCCTGTCGGCGCTGGATGCCAAGATCCGCGTGTCGCTGCGCGAGGAAATCCGCGCCATTCAGCGCCAGCTTGGCATTACAACGGTGTTCGTCACGCATGATCAGGAAGAGGCCATGTCAATTTCTGATCGGATCGTGGTGATGAATGGTGGGCGGGCAGACCAGATCGGCACCCCGTCCGAGGTTTACAACCGCCCCCAAACTCGCTTCGTGGCAGGTTTTGTCGGCACGCTGAACGTGTTGAAGGCGCGGCGCGACGGCACCGATGCGCACACGGTCAGCGTTGGCGGAAAGTCCGTGCTACTGGCCCGCCCTGTTCAAACCGCCGATGCGCAAGGCAACCTGTCCTTGGGTTTGCGCCCCGAGGCATTGTCACTGACCCCCTCCCCGATGCGCGATCTGACCTTTGACGGTTTGGTGAAGGGGGTGAATTTCATGGGCTCTGTCATTCGCATCCGCATGGAGGTCGGAGACGAGATCCTGTCTTTTGACATGTTCAACAGCCCCAATCTGGTGCCGCCGTCCATTGGTCAGAAAGCCTCAGCGCATTTTGCCAGCAGCGATATCTTTGAGCTTTCGGCTTAACTTGCCAACGCCTATCGGCGCATTTACTTGAGACGCACCAAAATCGTTCCCAGCCGGAAGGGCGGCTATTTGCCGCAACTAAGCCAAATCGTTGCGGGATTCCCGACAAGCCTGCCAGTTTTTTCGTTGACATCACTTGCTTGCAACCAAAACCTGCATGTACAACGTATATACATAAATAGGTAAACACATGAGCAAGCATAAATCAGACGGCAAGGCCAAGAAGAAGGGCAGCCAACTCGTCCTTCGGATCGCCAAGGCAGAGCGGGACGCCTTCGTCACGCTTTGCGACCAATTGGACACCAGCGCAGCACGCGAAATCCGTCGGTTCATGGGCGAATTCGTTTTGGCGCATTCGGGTGGCGCCCCGATCCTTGCGAGTGACGTGGACGACGCGGCAGCCCTTGTCCCAAGCGACGACATATCGGTCGAGGCCGCTGCGACGGCAGCGGAGCCCGAGGTAGAGGCTGTTGTTTCGCCCGCCGAGATCGAAAAGCCTAAGAAGCGGCCGAAGCGCGCCCGACCGTGACGATTGGGTCAAAAATCCGGGCGGCATTTTTGTCGTTAGCGCCGCGGAATTTGGCCGCAGACTGCTGGGCCTTGCGCGCTGACCCCTTCGGAGTTTTGCGCGCAACGGCCGGCCCTACAACCTACCGAAAATGAACCGCCGCCGCTAAGTCTATCGCGGAACCGCACCCGACCTGAAAAGTTTCGACCTCACCAGAATTGCACTTTTCGTCAAGGACCGGCTCATGACGCAAACCAAGGGCAATTGTTACTTTCCGCCGACAGCAGCGGCGGAGGCTTTGATGACGGGATCTGTCGGCAAGCTGACGCCGGTCCTGATAGAAGATAGCGATGCGGAACCCTTTACCGCCTTGGACTGTTTCGACCAGTCTTTACGCCGGTCTGGCCGGTTGCTTCTGGCCACCAGCACCACGCTATCGCTGTCGACCGCTGACGGGGGGACACTGTTCCAACCTTCGAATCGCAAGGGACGGTTCGTCGCCACCTTCCGCGAAGGCCCGGTCAAAGATGCCCTATCGGATCTGTCCCTGCTGCGCTGCCTTTTGCCCATCGGATCGGGTAATTTGCGACAAGTCGTTATCGGGTTTGAGGACACCGCTCACCAAATCCATTGTCGGGCACATCTTCACGTCCTGACCGGCACAGGTGGCCAGTCAGCGGTCTTGGTCACGTTGCAAGGACTGCATGGATACGGAAAATCGTTCGCCAATTTGCATCATCGAGTTGAAGCTTGCGGCGGCGGGGCTTTGGACTTCGACAGGCTCTATACGGAAATCTTCCCTGGGATGATCGGCTACAAGTCCAAGCCGAAAGTCGTGATCAAGCCCAAGGATACCGCCTTCAAGGCCGCCAATGACATTATTGACGCCTATATCCCGGTAGCGCGCGCGAACGAATTGGGCATCACTGCGGATTATGACACCGAGTTCCTGCACGACTACAGGGTCGCCCTGCGCAAGATCCGGTCGGTCCTAAGCCTGTTCAAAGGGGTCTATACAAAGGACCAGACCGCCGATCTGAAGCTGCGTTTTTCCGAAATGATGGCACCGACCGGGCGGCTTCGCGATCTTGATGTTCACCTTTTGGAAAGGCAGCAGTATTTCGACTTTTTGCCGACCGCTCTGCATGACGGTCTGGACAGAATGTTCGCGATGTTCGCCGTTGAGAGAAAGGCCGAGAAAGCCAAACTTGCCCGCCACATGCGCAGCCGAGGCTACAAAGATACGATCACCGATCTGGCCAACCTGTTTGCAAAACGCAAAAAACTGCGCCTCGGCCCAAATGCCGATCTGGCGGCCCATGATTTTGCTCGCGCCTTGATCTGGAAGCGATACCGAAGGATTTGCAAGATTGCGGCCGGGATCGGCCCGGACACCGATGAAAGCGAAGTTCACGACCTGCGCATTCACTGCAAGAAGCTGCGCTATCTGATGGAGTTCTTTGCCCACCTTTTCCCGAAGCCCGCGTTCAATTTTCTGATCAAGCCATTGAAACACTTGCAGGACAACCTTGGACGGATCAACGATTGCGCTGTCCAGCAGATCAGCCTTCAGGACTTTCTGCGAAGGGTCAGGGGGACTCCGGACGACGAAAGCCAGAATGTCGGGCAAAGCGTGGGCGCGTTGATACTGGTATTGCAGCAGAGGCAGCTTGAAGAGCGGGCAAAGGTTGTCGAAAGCTTTGCCCGGTTCAACAGTCCGAAAACCCAAGCGACCTTTCGTGCCCTCTTTCACGACCGAGACGCCAAGAAATGTTGACCATCGACTGCTAATCCAACAAAAGCAGCGTGGGAAGAACGGTCCACGCGGTCAATCTGGCATAGGTTTTGGCGTCCTCAGCCACTCCAACGTCACGGCACGATCTGGATCGCGCGCCGGTCATTGCCACCGCGCCAAAAAGTGCTGCCAGCGGAGCGTCTTACGCTACTTTCGGCGGAATGATAGGACGGGTGTCCGGATCATGACGGCATTCCCCCTCAGCGAGATCGAGCGCAGTTTTTGGTCGCAACGCTGCGCGATTTGCATCTATTTGACGCGGCTGCGGTTCGCCAAGGTTATCTTACGGCGACCGAGGACTCGGTCTAAATCCGGACGCGCCATTAGGGGGACGCCGATTTTTTGACCTCGAATTCAGGTTCCGGCCTTCATCGGTATGAACATGAAGTCCGTATTGACGAGTCCCATCTCGATGGTCTTTGGCGCGCAACGGATGGTCGGTGGATCGAACTGATCTGGTAGCCAGGGAGCTTGGACGATACCGGGTTTTCGAACTGGATGTGTTTTCTGCGGATCTTGCGCCGCTTACATTGGTCGAGGTGGAATTGCCTCGGTCGAAGCCGCCGCAGAATTTTCTCTGCCAGCGTGGTTCGGCAACGATGTGACCGATGATAAATGTCTCAAGAGTAAAGCCTTGGCGACGAAGAGATTGCCAGACTTTTAGGGCGAAACCAAAGGACATCGCAAACAACTTAGACTGGCGCCCCGAAGCCAACCAAACGCCATTCAATCCGGCGGGACCGATCATCGCTGGCTCGATCGGCAGGGCAAAGCCGCTTCCAAACTCCAACTTCCCACCGCAGGTCAGTAAAGACCGTCAATCTCAACCGGCAAACGGCGCACCGGGGTGCGTTCGTTCAGCAGGCTGCCTTCATCGCCGGGGTTCGACTCGATCGCTTTCAACTTCACAAACCGGTCATTCGACACCGCCGAGACATCGGACCTTGTGCGCAAGATCGTTGGCCGCAGAAAGACGAAAAGCGTCTGCCGCCGGGCCGATTCCTGATTGTTGCGAAACAACCCGCCGATGATCGGCAGGCGTCCCAGGCCCGGCACTTCAGACCGCGTGGACCGGCGATCATCGGTGATCAGTCCGCCCAGCACGATCGTGCCACCATTGTCGGCCAAAACCGTGGTCTTGATGCTGCGCCGGTTGGTCACGATATCGGCGGCCCCTGTCACCGCCGCCGTGGAAAGCGAGGATACCTCTTGGCTGATGTCCAGTTGTACCACGTCGCCCTTGTTGACGCGCGGGATCACCCGCATCGTGATGCCAACGTCCTGACGTTCAATCGTGCTTTGCGTGGTGCCGTCACTGGTGAAGGATCCGGTACGGAATGGGACATTCTGGCCAACCACGATTTCGGCAGCCTGATTGTCCAGCGTGGTGATGCTGGGCGTAGACAGGAGGTTCGCCTTGCTGGACTGCCCAAGGGCCTGCAACAGCAGGCCAAATTCATCCTGACGCGACAAGCCGATTGACAGACCCGTCGCGGCCACGCCAATCCCGACCGGAGCGCCAAGCAGGGTCAGGATATTGTCCAGCGACACCCCGGCCGACGAGAATGACGTGGCCGCAAAGCCGCCCGGCGGAGCGGCGGCCCCAAGGCCCAACTGCACCCCCAACTGTTCCGCGATATCGCCGGAAACTTCCACAATCGCTGCTTCGATAAGCACCTGAGGGCGGCGTTGGTCGAGCTCCCCGATCAATGCGGCAAGGTCGGCCTGCACTTCGACCCGGGCCCGAACGACCACGGCATTGCTTTCGACAACCGCCTGAATGGTGATGTCCTCAGCTGCCAGCGATCCGACGGGCGGGGCCACTAGTCGAACATCCGCCCCGCCGACAGGCTCGCCGGTCGCAGGGTCAATCTCTGGGGCCAAAGCTTCAGCCACCGGGTTGGTGGTCAGCGATCCCGAACCTACCAACCCTTGCAACACATCAGCCATGGATGTCGCATCCGCGAATTGAAGGTTATAGACCCTCGTGACCGGAACGGTCGAGGGCACCCTGCGTCCAGGAACGTCCAGGTCCTCGACGATATCGCGCACCATGTCATAGGTTTCAGGATCGACGTTCAGGATCAACAGGTTAGACCGCATATCAACGGTGATCCGCGGATCGGGTGTACCGGGTGCCGTGCCCAGTGGCGCACCAAGGATGTTTTGCACGGCCAGCCCCACCTCGGCCACATCGGCGTTGCGGACCTGGATCGTGTAAACTTTGTTGCCGTCGTCGGCGTCCAGCGCCCGGGCGATGCCTTCAATCCGCGCGACATTCTCGGCGGTGTCAGTGATGACCAAAGTGTTGGTGTCAACCACCGCCTCAATATAGCCAAAACTGGCCACCAACGGCCGCAGCGCGCCCACGGCGGTCGCCGCCGGGAAATTCTTCAACTGCACCAGCCGGGTGACCACATCCAGCCGACCCAGACTGTCGTCGGTTTCGATCACACCACCACCTTCGCGAATGGCGGCTTGCGGCACGATGCGCCACAGATTGCCCGTCGGCAGGGCGGTAAAACCTTGGACCGCCAGCACAGATTGGAACAGCTCCCAAACGCCGTCAGCGTCCAGCGGCTCTGCCGAAATCACCGTAACGATGCCGCTAACATTTGGATCCAGCACCAAGGTGCGCCCGGTGATTTCCGACACTTGTTCCGCCAAGGTGCGGATATCTGCGTCACGCAGGTTGATCACAAACGTACCATCCCCGGTGGCGGTCTGTGCCAAAGCGGGCCGCAAACCAGCCGGTGCCAGAATCAGCACAACGCACAAAACGGCGCAGATCTGCGTCAAAATCCGGTTCATCGCAGCGGAAATGTCATAATGATGGATTGCCCGTCCCGTTGAAGCTCTACCCTGGCTTTGCCAGAGGCCGCCACCTCATCGAAATAGCGTTGATCGCTGGCAATGTCGCCCACTTTTTGCCCGTTGACAGAGGTAACAAGATCACCGGGTCGAAATCCTGCCTGCCGCACCCCGGGCGAGGCCGTGTCAGAAATGCGGTAGCCATCGCCCGTCGCCTCCAGCCCCAATCGGTCCATCACACTTTGTGGATTTTGCAGGATAGCGGCGCGGTAGCGAGCGATCACGGCATCAGGGTCATTGGACGGCGCATCACTGGCCGGGGCAGAGGCAGACGGGATCAGGTTGCGAAGATCGGTCTTTCCCGCAACGGCGGGTTTTGCCCCCGGTTTGTCGAAGGACAAGGTTTCCAGACGACCATCCACCTGAAGCACGACATGGGTGCGGGCCACTTCAGCCAAGGTCGCATTGGCGGTGATGGCCGTCCCGATGGCATAGCTTTCTGCCCGACCACTGTCACCGCCCGCGATGATCGCGCGCGAGGCCGAGGTCGGGATCGACAAGGTCACCCCCATCAGCGTCAGCCCCAACCCGGTTTCTCCGATTACTTGCGGGCCCGCTTCAGAGGCCACGGAACTGCCGAAGGGCGCGAAAGCGAGGATAGGTGACAGGTCAAGCCGCGCAACCTCAACCGCTGGAAGAGCAGCTACTGTGCCAATCGCCTGCCCGCTTTCGCCCGCCAGACGCCAGGCAACCGGGCCTGCGGCCATACCAACGCTGATCGCGGAAAGGGCGGCGGCAATCCAGGCGGCTGCGGCCGGAATAACGATGGTCATGGCGCGGCCCCAATATCCAGAAAGCCTGTCAGCCGGGCATAGATCTGGCCATTTGCGGCCTCGGCGGCCGTGATGTCAACGCGGGCAAGATCAAGGTCGCCGGTGGTCGTGTTTGTGGCCGTCATCACAAAGCTGATACCCAGCATTGGATCGGGTGTTTCGTTGGCGGCCTGCCCGAATGTCAGTTCCGCCAGCATGTTTTCCGCCGCCCACTGGGCAGCCGCGCGCGATTCCAGATCTGCGATCCGCGCGATATGCGCCTCAGTTGCGCCCAACAGTGCGACCGAAGACGTGGCCAGAACCGCCAAAGCCACCAGCGTTTCGATTAGGGTGAATCCTGCCTCGGTTGATCGGGTCATGGGCTGACCTGCGCCGTGGCCACAGCAGTAAAACCGTCGAAAGTGACCGTCCACGGCGTGTCAGCGCCCGAGATGTTGAAGGTAACCTCTGTGGATGCACCGCTGGCTGGCAGGATCACTGCGGCCGGGATGTTCGTGTCCCGCGCGATCAGTTCCAATGGCCGCACAAGGTCATGACGCTGACCCAAGACAGTCGTCACAGCCCTGGGCCAGGTCGCGGCCCCCTTATCGGTTTGACCTGCGGGCAGTTGACCAAAGCTGTAGCCCGTGGCGTCCCATTGCAGGGCCAGCGGCTGCCCTGTGATCATCGCCTCATCCACCCCAAGCGTCAGGTGGCGGGCCAGTCGCATCGCCTCGGTCTGGGCATTGCTGCTGCGGTTTCCCATGCCCATCATCGCCGCCCCGGTGGCCACACCAATCACGGCCAGCACCACCAGCATTTCGATCAGCGTTATCCCAGCCTCGGCGTGACGGCCCGCTTGCGTCATCCGTTTGTCCCACCGGCGGCTGCGGCGGCCATGCCAGCCCCATGCACAATGTCGGCGTCCACCCCACTACCACCGGGTTCGCCGTCCGCCCCAAATGACGTCACTTCATAAGGCCCGACCTCACCCGGGGCGGCATACAGATAGTCGTTTCCCCAAGGATCAACCGGCAAGTTGGGCAAATAGCCCCCCGCCATCCAATTGGCCGGAACCGGCGATGCCACCGGGCGTTGCGTCAATGCGGACAGGCCCTGTTCAGAGGTGGGATAGCTGCGATTGTCGAGACGGTACATCTCAAGACTTGCCGCAATCGTGCGAAGGTCGGCCGTGGCGACCGCGACCCGCGCCTCATCCGGCCGGCCGATCACATTCGGCACCACTAGGGCCGCAACGATACCGATGATCACCAGCACAACCATCATCTCGATCAAGGTCACTCCGGCATCGCGAACGCGGCGGATCGGGGATTTCTGCGAGGATGCGCGAAAAAGTCGGACGAAGGCGAACATGGGCATCACTTTCCGGGGTTGTGACTCGATATCCTATATACGATTTGAAACTCATAAGAGTTTCATCACGTATTATGATTGAGACGAAATTCCCCGCGCCGCAAGAAGGGTGGAACTGCAATGGCCATCACGAAACTTAAGGCGGGTGAAACCGGGCCCGTCTTGATGCTGGTCGCGGCGGAGTCTGGCCCGCCCACCGTGCCAGAGCATGCGTTGCCGTTGGTTGCCCCGGACGGCATCACTTTGGTGCCAAGTGAGGATGTTTTGCTGCTGGCGGTCGATCTGCCCGCCATGCCGGCACCGCAACGCCGCGCGGCCGTGGGATTTGCGGTGGAAGACCAGATCGCACAGCCGCTGGACGAGGTTCAGGTGGTGCTGGGACCGCAATTGTCGCCGGGCCTTTGGCTGGTCGCGGTGATCGCGCAGTCGGTTTTGGCTGGCCTTGCAACCGACAGATCAACGGTTGCGCTGTGGCCTGATGTTTTTTTGGTGCCAAGGCCGAAATCGGGTTGGGCGGTTTGGGCCGGCGCGGGACGCGTTCTGGTGCGATTGCCGGATGGCACGGGTTTTGCCGCAACGCCGCAGGCACTGCCCGCATTTTGGGCTGCCGCCAGTTCGCCCGAGATCATCCTTTATGGCGGGGTCTTGCCCGCGACCCTTCCGATCACCGTTCGGGCAGAACTTCCCGTTGGGGCTGATCCAACTCTGCGCGGCTTTGATCTGCGGTCGGGCCGGAACTCCGCCGGTGGACAGATGGCCTTGCCCAAGGGTGCGCGGTCAGTGCTGATTGTCGCCGTGGTGGCCGTATTGGCACATCTGGGACTGCTGGTCGCGGATGTTGTGGCGCTGAACCAACTCGCCAGCAAATCAGAAGCCGAATTGCGCGCCGTGTTGAACGCCCCCGCCGACAGCGATCTGGATGCGGCGTTGACCCAAGCTTTATCGCTGCGTCAGCCCGCCGATGGTGGCGGCGGTGTCCTCGACCTTCTGTCACAAGTCTTCGGGGCCATCGGCGCGCAGACTGGCCGCGTGTCGGTGCAGGATTTGCGCTACGGGGCCACCGAAAACGAGGCTGTCCTGACCGTCGAAGCCCCCGATCTGGCCACCTTGCAATCCGTTCAATCCGCTCTGTCCGAAAAAGGCCTGACCGTAACGGCCGGGGCCGCAACCACCAGCGATGGCGCGGCAGAGGTTCAGATGACCATTCGTGGGGGCGGCATATGAATGCCTATCTGACCCCCCTGATGCTGTGGTGGGAGGCGCGCGTGCCGCGCGAACGGCTGCTTCTGTCAGTTCTGATGGTTGTGCTGGGCATCTGGCTGATCTTTGCCGCCATCTGGCAACCGCTTCAATCCGCGCGGCTGCGTCTGGGCGACCAGATCGCGCGACAGGATCGCGCCCTATCAGTCTTGAAATCGCAACCCGCGGCAGTTGAAACCGAAACTGTACCGGATGACCGCCCGCTGGCCAATGTCATCACCGACAGCGTTGCGGCCTTTCAACTGACCATCCGCCGGCTGGAACCCGAAGGACCGCGCGTGCGTGTCGTGCTGGAAGATGCCCCGTTTGACGCGGTGATCCTGTGGCTGGACGCGGTGCAGCGCGATCAGGGCCTGCGGGTCAACGAGATTGAGATCACCCGGCGCCCGGCTCCGGGTGTTGTGAACGCCGTGCTGGCTTTGGAAAGGTAATCCCATGACACCCGCGCGCGCGCACCAGAACCTGCCCTACGCCTTTGCCCGTCAGCACGGCGTCATTCTGGAACACTCCGCCGAGGGGCCGGTTTGCGCCTTGCGTCCCGGCGCGCCTTTGGCCGCCTTGGCCGAGGTGCAGCGTGTTGCCGGTCCGGTCCGTTTTGACGTGCTTACCTCAGACGTGTTTGAAACCCGTCTCGCCGCCGCCTACCGAGACAATGCATCCGATGCGTCGGATGCCGCCGGGGCGCATGGCGATCTGGCCAGTCTGGCCGACAGCACCGCGGTTGTGGATGATCTGCTCGACCAGTCCGAGGATGCCCCGGTCGTTCGGCTGATCAACGCCCTGTTGCAAGAGGCGATCAAAGAGGGCGCGTCGGACATTCACATCGAAACCCAGGAACGTGCGCTTAAGGTGCGGTTCCGCATAGACGGCATTTTGCGCGACATGGTGGAACCGAAACGCGCCCTTGCCCCGCTTTTGGTCAGCCGGATCAAGGTGATGGCGCGACTGGACATTGCCGAAAAGCGCCTTCCGCAGGACGGTCGGGTGTCCCTGCGCGTCGGCGGACACGAGGTGGATGTGCGGGTGTCCACCATCCCATCGCAATATGGAGAGAGGGTCGTGATGCGCCTTCTGGACCGCAGCGCCACCCGGCTGGGTCTGGACCGATTGGGAATGAGCCCGCGAGACGCAGCGACCTTTTCACAGCTTCTTGCGCGGCCTGATGGGATGCTGCTTGTCACCGGGCCAACCGGATCGGGCAAGACGACCTCGCTTTATGCAGCCTTGGACCATCTGAACGACAAGACACGCAACATCATGACCGTCGAAGACCCGATCGAATATTCGGTGGACGGGATTGGCCAGATGCAGGTCAATCCACGCACGGAACTGACCTTTGCGCGGGGGTTGCGGGCGATCCTGCGGCAAGACCCAGACGTGATCATGGTGGGCGAAATCCGCGACCGCGAAACTGCGCAGGTCGCGGTGGAATCCGCGATGACCGGGCACTTTGTTCTGTCCACCTTGCACACCAACACCGCCATTGGCGCCGTATCCCGGCTGATCGACATGGGTGTCGAACGGTTCTTGCTGGCGCCAATGCTGGTGGGCGTGGTGGCGCAGCGACTGGTACGGCGTCTTTGCCAAGAGTGCCGCACACCCGCCACCGCCACCGCCGCCGATGCTGGTCTGATCGACGGGCTGAACGTCGGGGATGCGCTGTGGCGGGCCTGCGGCTGTCCGGCCTGCAACGGTCAGGGCTATCGGGGCCGGTCCGGGATCTATGAAGTTATCGCCGTAACCCGAGAGATTGAGGCGATGATCCATGCCGGGGCGTCCGAGGCTGACTTAACCGCCGCCGCACGCCGCGACGGCCCTGGTCTAATCGCGGACGGTCTGCGCCAGATCCGCGCCGGGATGACGACAGTTGAAGACGTGGCGCGCGTGGCAAAGGAGGTTTGACGCATGGCGGCCTTCAGGTTCAAAGCGATGGATGCCGGCGGCAAGTCGCAATCCGGCATGATCGAAGCAGCAACCCCCGCCGCCGCGCGTCAAGTGCTGCGCGGCCGTGGCCTGCTGCCCTTGGACGTGCAGGCGAGTGCGGCCCCCAAGGGCGCGGCCGTCAAGTCCGCTGCCAAAGCCGCCCCCCAGACCACCTCTCGAACCGGCGCGCGGGTGCCTTTGGCGGCGCTGACGCTGGTGACACGGCAAATGGCAACACTTCTGGGTTCTGGTCTGCGGATCGAGGATGCCCTGTCCACCATCGCGCAGGGCCAACCGCCCAAGGTCGCGGGTATATTGCTGACCCTGCGGGCGTCGGTACTGGAAGGGCGCAGCTTTGCCGATGCGCTGACCGCCTATCCGCAGGTGTTTTCAGAATTTTATCAGGCCTCTATCCGGGCCGGTGAACAGGCGGGCAAGCTGGATCATGTCATGACCCATCTGGCCGCCTTTGTCGAAAGCCGTGCGCGAAACCGGCAGACGGTGCAACTGGCGCTGCTGTATCCGGGCCTGCTGGCCCTCGTCAGCCTGTCGATCATCACCTTGCTGATGGCCTTTGTTGTGCCAGACATCGTGCGGGTGTTTCAAACCCGTGGCACCGATCTGCCCTTCCTGACCCGCGCCCTGATCGGCGTGTCGGCATTCGTCCGGGGATATGGGCTGTTTGTTGGGCTGGGGATAGCCCTGTTTCTGGTTGGCTTTGGGCGCTGGGTGCAGATCCCGCGCAACCGGCTGGCGGTCCATAAACGGATGGCACAGGGTCGGATGACCGCGCGTCTTGTCCAACGCACCAATGCCGCACAATTCGCGGGCACCTTGGCGACATTGGTCCAAAGCGGCGTGCCCTTGATCGAAGCTTTGGCCGCCGCCGCCAATGTCACTCCGAACCTGTATGTCCGCGCCCGCGTGGCCGAGGTGATGGAGAAGGTCCGTCAAGGCACCAGCCTGCGCCGCGCGATGGAGGAGGCGGCCGTCTTTCCCGCCATGCTGGTGGCGATGGTCGCCAGTGGCGAGGCGACGGGCAGCCTGGGCTCGGCTCTTGCACATGCTGCCAGCGATCAGCAGCGCGATCTGGACGCTTGGGTGCGCGCGATGGTGGCGCTGGTCGAACCGGCAATCCTGTTGGTGATGGGCGGGTTGGTGATGGTGATGGTGCTGGCGATCCTGCTGCCCATCGTGTCGATGAATGGGCTTGTCGGTGGCTGATCACCGCCCCAGCAGCACAGACAGGGGCAAGTCGAGTTCACTGTCTTGCGTGCTGGGCATGCCCGGCACCAGTTCGGCCCCGGCACGGTGGATCGTCACGACTACACGGTCCTCGGTGGTCAACTTGGCGGTCAGCAATGCCACGCGCGGCCCGTCTTGCGGGGTGATCAGCACCTCGATTGCGCCCTCGACCGTGGCGATCTGGGCATGCAGGGCCGGAGCGGGCACGACCTCGGACGCGCCATCGTTGCGGGTGCATTCTGCGGCTTCGGTGGTCACGGTGCCGGTCCCGCTACGCAGGGGCCCGTCCACCTGCACCTCGACCGCAGCAAACCGCGCGTGTCCGGTGCAACTGATCGGCAAGCCGGGCATCGCTGCGTCCACCAGCGGCCAGGCGGCCACGCCCGACAGCGGCCCCAGATCGATCCCGTCGCGGCGCAAAACCACGTTGCCGCCAAGATCCGTCCCCGGCCCCGTAACGCGCCAGTCTGCTGCCAGCCCAAGCGCCCAAAGGCTGTCGGCTGCGCGCAGCGTCCAACTCACCTCATGTCCACCGTCGATCTGCAACTGTCCTTGCCAGATTGTCCCGGACAAGCGATCCGCTGCCATGGCTCCGGTATCGGGCAAACCCGCCTGATGCGCCGCAAAGCGAACTGGCATATACCAGACCAACGACCCGGCGAAGGCCACCAACCCAAGGAGCAGGACCAATGACCCAAGTGCCACCCTTCTTGCAAGATGTCGCCACTGGGTTGACCCGTCGCGGGCTGTGTCGGTCACTGCTGGCAAGTCTTGGCCTTCCTGTTCTGGTGCCTTTGGCGGGCTGTGGGTCTTTTCCGGCGCTTGAAGGTGCGCAACGGGTCGCGGCGGATGGCAGTGCCGCGGCGCTGTTGTTGCCGCTGACCGGGGCTGCCTCGGCGCTGGGTCAGAATATGGGGCGCGCCGCCAGTCTTGTCACGCAGGGATTGCCCACCGGGGCGGCACCGGCGGTGATTGACACCGGCGACACCGCAGCCGGGGCGGCGGCGGCGGCACAACAGGCGATTGCGGGTGGGGCCAAGCTGCTGCTGGGTCCGCTGCGCGCCGACCAAACCCCTTCGGTTCTGGCCGTCGCGGGCAATGTGCCGGTGATCACCTTTTCCAATGACGATACCTTGGGAGAGCAGGGGGCCTTTGTACTGGGCATCACCCCGGCCCAATCTGTCTCGACTATGTTCAGCTATGCGCGCGCGGCGGGGGCGGCCCGGATTGCCTTGGTGGCCGCAGACACGGCCTTGGGCGCGGCCTCGGCCTCGGCGGCGGCGCGGATTGCGGCGGCGGGTGGTATAACCCTGACGGCGACATTGCTGCGCGAGCCTTCAAACGGGGGATTGGTGTCGGCCCTGCGGCAGGCCAGCGGCGGCACATTGCCAGACGCGGTCTTTCTGCCGGACGGGGGGGCGTCGCTAAAGGCTTTTGCGTCTGCGTTGCGGGGATCGGGTGTGCAGATCCTTGGCTCTGTGCAATGGGGGGTCAGCGATGTGTCGGCAAATGCCGACCTTGCGGGGGCTTGGTTCGCCGCGCCGCCACCCGATTTGTTTTTGCCCTTTGCCGACCGGTTTCAGGCGGCTTTTGGCGAACAACCGGGGATCGTGGCCGCCCTTGGCCATGACGCGGCGCTGATGGCCGTCGGTCTAGGCGGGGCGCGGGCAATGAACCGCAAAGGCGTCACGCGTAGCGCCGGATTTACGGGCGTCCTGGGGGCCTTCCGCTTTTTATCCACCGGGCGTTGCCAGCGCGATCTGTCGGTTCTGGGGCTTAACGGTGGCAGCCTGACCGTTCTGGGGGAAGTGGCCGGCACATGACCAAAGGCCGCCAGCCAGATGCCGGGTTCACCCTAATCGAGGTTCTGGTGGCGCTCGCCCTGTTTGCCCTGATCAGTGCGGCCGGATTTGCCATGCTGGATCAGGTTTTGCGCACCCAAAGCCGTACCGAGGGGCGGCTGGAACGTCTGGCCGAAGTGCAGCGCGCAATGTTTCTTTTGACCGATGATTTCTTGCAGGCCCGGGGCCGGTCCTTCACCGCCGAACCGGGTTCAGCGGGCCTGACAATCGGCTTGCGCCGCAATGCCGCCGATCTGACCGAAGGGGCGGTGCGCCTGACCTACAGTCTGCAAGACGCCACGCTGCTGCGCAGTGTCAGCCGCTCTGCTGGTCCGCCGATCGCAAAGCAGCCTTTGCTGGCCGGGGTCACCGCGGCCGAGTGGCGGTTTTACGACCCGCAGACGGGCTGGGTTACAGACTGGCCGCCGGCGGGTCAATTGCCCGGCACCGCCGCGCCCAACCCGCGCGCGGTGGAGCTGAGTGTAACCCTTGCCGATGGCCGGGCCCTTCGGCGGGTCGCGCTATTGCCCCGCGATGGGGGCTAAGATGCGCAATGACGAGGCTGGCGTTGTTCTGATCAACGTGTTGGTCATCCTGGCTCTGACAGCCTCGGTCGTCTATGCGATGGTCAGCCTGTCGGAACTGTCAATTGCCCGCAGCCAAAGGTTCAGCGCGGCGGGCCAGGCGCAGGCCCTGATTGGCGCCGGTGAGGCCAGTGCGATCACCGCGCTGCGCCGGGATATGATCGACGCAGGGCAATCGGATCATTTGGGCGAAGGCTGGGCGCAAATCGGCCAGACCCCCGTTCCAATTGAAGGCGGCACCTTTGCGTTGCGGATCGAAGATGCCCAGGCGCAGTTCAACCTGAACAGCCTGCCGGGCAGTGGCGCACTGGGGTTGCAGATCCTGCAACGCATTGTCGCTGCCCTTGATCTTCCCCCGGATGTCACGGCCCGCATCGCAGCCCGCATGGCCCAACCCGCCCCGTTGGAGCGTCTGTCCGATCTGGTGGCCGAGGCGGGTCTGACACCTGACGAAGTGGCGCTTTTGGCTGGTTTGGTTACCGTCTTGCCGGGCAGCACGCCGGTGAACATCAACACCGCCCCGCAAGACCTTTTGGCGGCGCTGACCGACAACCCGGTGCAGGCGCGGCAGTTGGGTTCCATGCGGGACCGCGCCGGATTTCTGACCCCGGCTGATGTGGCAGCAGCGCAGGTCATCTTGCCGCCGGGGGTCGGATATGCCAGCAGGTTGTATTGGGTGACCGTCACCGTTCAGGTCGATCAGACCACGCAAAGCCTGCGCAGCCTGTTGCAACGACGCGCCGGGACAGGCGGGCAACCCTCTGTGGTGGTGATCGAACGCGACAGGGCGCTGGCTGCGGTATTCTGACGGGGTTAGATGAACCGGCCCCGGCCATCAGTCAGCAGTAAGGCGGCAGATTGCTCTGCCGCCTTGGTTTTTTCAGGCCACAACGGGGCATGACTGGCTAGAAATCGACCGGCTCGGCCGTCAGATCGACGTTTTGTTTGCCAAGATAGCTGATCTTCAGATTTTCGGTCGGTGCATCCTTCGGATCGGCGTTGAACGCTGCGGCGAAGACGTCGCCGAATTGTGATGCCGGGTTGCCAAAAGTCCCATCGCTGCCGTCGCAAGCCGCAAGGATGACCAAAGACACGCCCAAACTTGTCAGGATCTTACTGTTGCGTTTCATGCCTTCAGCCCTCGTTGTTGGGCGAGCCGGCGATCGGCGCGTTCAGGTAGGGGAAGGCGTTCATCAGTTCCGACGCGTTCAACGGTGCGCCGTCAGTGAAGGCAGCAGTTCCGACCGGGGCCGCTGCACGGCTGGATTCAGCATCCGCACCGCAAAGGCTCAGGTTGACCATGTCGGTCGGGGTATCTTCAACCGCGCCGGGAACGCCCAGCTCGGCTGCCAGCGGCAGATCGTGGCAAAGCGCGCCCATCATCACACGCAAGGCGATATCAACCGTGTCATCTGCCGGACGACGCCCGTTCGGGAATCCGCCCAGATCTTCGGCAACCAGACCGAAAGTATTTTGCTGGTCACGCGCAGTCGCCGGGAAGGCGGTGTTCAGACGCAGCATTTCAGAGCCGGTAACGGTGGACATCTGGTTCACACCGGGGAAGCCGGTGAGGAAGGCCGTCACAAGATCCTGACGCGGGAAGTTGCTGGGTGCGATGTTGGTCGGTGACCCAACGGCATCCCGGAACAGCAGGTCCAACAGGGCCGGCAACGTCGGATTGGTGACATAGGTTGCCACCGCGCCATCTGCCGTCGGCTTGACCGCGTTGAACAGGTTCTTGTCCTTCAGACCGATGACCACTTCGTTGACCAGCGGGTTGGACAGACGCGACACCTGCACCATTGCGCCACCCTGACGGGCAGAGCCGTTGAACTCTGGCGAGGGATCCAGCAGACGCGCCTGCGGCAGGCTGGCCGTCGTCCAGCCACCGATGACGCCATTGCCTTCGCCAGTCAGACAGTCGATCGGAACTTCCAGCGCCAACGAGGTTACGTTGGCCTTGCCGACCAGATCGTCGTTCGCACGGTCCTGCACAATGCCACCCGGAAACGGGGTGGAGTTGTACTGCGGCCATTCAACACTGGGCGCGCCTTGCAGCGGTACCAGGTTCACAAGGTCGAAAATCTCGCCCAGGTTCACCGCGAAGGCTTCGGCGCGCTGACCGACGAACACTTTGCCCGCCCCACACGCACCAAAGTTTACCGGATAGATGTACTCATCAGCATAGGACTCGTAATCCGGGATCGTCTTGTTGCCGATATTGTCGATCGGCTTGGTGAAGCCACCCTCGGGCGACAATTTCTTGCGCTTGCCGGACCGGCGATCGCCGCTGATCATCGTCACCGCATAGCTTTCGGTTTCGTTGATGTTGTCGCTCGGCGTGTTCATGCCGGGAATGCCGCCAGCTTGACGCAGCGGGATGGCAACCATTTGACCACCGATATCCAGCTCGATCCCGTTGTCGCCCTTCAGCGCCGAGGAAAAGTCGAACTGGAAGGTGATGTCTTCCTTCGCATCGCCATTGTTGTCGATGCTCATTTCATAGATCGCGTCGTTGTCCAGCACGAAGTAATTCGGCCCGCCGTACGGCGCCTGGATCGGGTTGTAGTTCGCGATCAGGGTGACAAAGTTTGCGCGGCCGGGTTCATAGCTGCGGAACATGTAGAAGTCCGTAGCGTCAACGCGCGGCATGCCGGCAATTGCCGGCGCTTCCCGATGGCTGGATGCCATTGCAAGCGAACCTGTCATTGCGACAGACCCGGCTAGCAAGGTAGACAGCATGTAACGTGATCGATTGGTCATCTGTTCCTCCTGGTGGCAGCCCAATGGGCCGTTGAGCTTGCATGATGAGCGACCAGTTCCGACGCGTTCGTTGAGCAGGGGCGCGTTGGCCCATCCAAAAGGATCGTGACAAAGAAGTGGTGACGGCCATCCATCCATCAAGCAAAGAGGTAACGAGCCTGCCGGGACGAAAGTTTCAGGCCTTTTTGTTTTTTATGAAAAAGATTTACCAGCAATGAATTGGCTTGGGGATGCGATCAATTTTGCGTTTTTTGTGGAACCAATTTGGGTTCTGCTAACACTTGTACTTGCAATGATTTTGCTGGCCATCACCGTCGTGGACATGCGCAATTTTCGGATACCGGATGCGCTTAGTCTGCCGTTGATCGCGGCCGGGTTGATCTTGGCTTGGCTGGTGCCTGATTTTGATCTTCAGGCCACGGATTTTCCGGACCATCTGATCGGGGCGACAGCCGCATTTTTGCTGTTTGCGTTGCTGGGTGAGGGGATTTATCGCCGCACTGGTCAAGAAGCCTTGGGTCTGGGCGACGCCAAGCTGTTTGGCGCGGCGGGGGCCTGGCTGGGTTGGCAGGCCCTTCCGTCGGTGCTGCTGATCGCCGCCTTCGGGGGGCTGGGGTTCGCCTTGATCATGCGCCGCAGGACAGGCGGATCAGCGATTGCCTTCGGTCCCTGGATCACGCTGGGGTTTCTGGTGGTCTGGCTGTCGGCTGGCCTTCGATGACGCTTTTGGCCGATCCATTCAGGGCAAAACCTGCATGCCAGCAGAATCTTCGATGGCCGCGAAACTTTTCCAATCTAGCTTCCGTTAGCACCATAGGCGGCCAATTTCAGGCCGACGGAACCCCAGTTCGGAGGCATGCAATTGCTGGCACACACCAAGGTCTCTGACGAACGCAGGCATGCGGATCGCGCGTTGGGGGGGGTGTGATGGACAAAATAGGTCGCACCAATTCCGCCGGCAGACTGGCCCCAGCGCATCTGATCCCCAACAACGGATCAAGCGCGCGGCAACCGTCGAACTCAAAGCCAAGCTTCATGGCCCAAGGAATTGTGAAGGTGGAAAAATGACCCTTTCGCCCCGATCGCGAACTGTTCTGACCTACGGTGTTGTGCTGTCAGCCGGTCTTGCGCTGGTCATCGGAATTTCGTTGGGGACCAGCGCCCCTACGGCCACGGCGTCGGATCCTTCGCTAACGGACGCGACCGTGGTTGCCTCGCTCCAATCTGGCAAGCGGGCCTATCCGGCCGCTGTGCAGGACGCTTTGCGCGCCTCCCGCGACGCGCCCGACAATCTGCCCAGCGCCCAGGCCGCCGCCCGCATCCTGATCAGCGAGGGCCGCAATGCCGGCGACACCCGGCTTGTCGGCGCGGCTTTGGGGGTTCTGCGGCCCTTCATGGCAAAACCGGACGCCCAGACGCTGTATCTTGCGGCGACGGCGCGGCAATACCAACATGATTTCACGGGTGCTTTGGTCTTGCTCGATGATGCCATTCGCCGCGATCCGGCCGACATCAACGCCCTGTTGACCCGGGCGACAGTGCAGATCGTTCTGGGGCGTTTTGATCTGGCTTCGGCAGATTGTGACCAGTTGTACACATTGTCGCGCCCCGACATCGGCTTTTTGTGCCAGGCGACGAACCGTCTGCTGACGGTGGATGCGCCGAAAGTCTACGACCAACTCGGCGGCATCTTGGCGCAGCCGGGGGCACTTGATCCGTCGCTGCACAACTGGGCGCGCGGCCTGCAAGGAGAGATTGCCGCCCTCCAAGGCGATGTGGCAGCCGCGCAAGGCCACTTGGCCGCCGTCGTGACCTCTGATCCTTTCGCCCTGCGGGAACGCTTGCTCTTAAGTGATTTGTTGCTAGCAGAAGGCAAAGCGACCCAGGTGCTTGACCTGCTGAAGCCTGCAATCCCAACCGACGGCGTTCTGATCCGCCGGGTTCTGGCGGCCGAGGCGACTGGCGATACTGCCACCGCGACCGAAGGTCGGACGGAATTGGCGCAACGGTTCAAACTCAACATTGACCTCGGTCTGACCGCCCATGCCCGCGAAGAAACCTTGTATTTCCTGCGTATCGCCAAGGATCCGGACATGGCCCTGAAACGCGCGCTGGTGAACTGGAACCTTCAAAACGAAATCGAAGACGCGCAACTTCTGGTCGATGCCGCGATCTTTGCCGACCAACCAAAGGCGGCGGTGCCAGTGGTTCTGTGGATGGCTGAACAATCAGTCGTGGTGCCATCGTTCCGGATGCCCGACGCCGTACGGGAGGCCGCGAAATGAAAACTCTGCTGGTTGCAATCTTGCTGATGTTTGGCCTTGCCGGAACAACTTTGGCGCATGAGACAACAAAATCCTTTGTGGCGCTGGACCGCAATGGCGCAGGTCTGACCGCGAACCTGCGGATCGCTTACCGCGACATCGAAGTGGCGGTCTGGATCGACGAGGATCTGGACGGCCAGATCACCTGGGGCGAAACCCTGCGCCGGGTCGATGCCGTTGCGAATTATGTGATCTCCGCCCTCGATTTTGATGCAGGCGGTCCTTGCGTCATGACACTCAATGACGCTGGCACATCGGAAAACGGCGGCATCGCCTATCTGGATTTGACCTTTAAGGGCACCTGCCCGGATCCGGAGACCAGCCTTCGCGTCACATCACGCCTGTTTGCGGAATTCGATCCCGACCATCGTCTGTTTCTAACTGCAACCATCGGTGACGCGGTAACAACGACTTTGCTGGGAACCGCCGAGCCTTCGGTTGATCTGCTCTCGCAAGGTCATGGCGCTTCGGGCGGCTTTGTTGCCTATTTCAAAGAAGGCGTGCGTCACCTGCTGGAAGGGACGGACCATCTGGTTTTCCTGCTGGTCTTGCTGTTGCCAGCGGTTGCGACCCGCGGCAATCCGCGTAAAGCGGCGGCAAGCGTGCTGGTCGCTGTGACGGGCTTTACAGTGGCACATGCGTTGACTTTGACCGCGGCGGCGACCTCCTTTTTGCAACCCCCGACCGCGCCTATCGAAATCCTGATCGCCTTGTCGATTGTCGTGACCGCCATCGACAATATTCGCCCCTTCATCCCCGCCCCTCGAACCGCCGTCGCGGCCTTCTTCGGCCTGATCCATGGCTTCGGTTTTGCGACGGCCCTAGGGGCGTTGAACCTGTCTGGTCTGGGGTTCGCGACCGCCTTGCTTGGGTTTAATCTGGGAATTGAGGTGGCGCAGGTCGCTTTGGTCCTGCTTGTGATGCCCGCGCTCTATGCCCTGAATAAGGGTCGGCTAATCCTGCAAATCGGCAGCTTGGGCGCCATAGTCATGGGGATGTATTGGGTTTGGCAACGGCTTGAGTTTTAGGGCCGAAGGCAAAAGGGCCGGGGAATATCGCCCATAGAGCGCTTATGCCGGTACCAATAGGATAAGTGTGTCACGGCCCCCCGTGTCACAAATAGCAAGGGCAGGACGCATAACGCGCCCTGCCCTTGGAAATCGTTTTTCAGGCCTTCGCCGAAGCCCGGTCCGCGCCCTTGATCACTCCGGCGAGCTTTTCGGAAACGATCCCGAACAGCCCGCCAATGACCAGTGAAAGCGACACACAGATCAACGGATTGGCCGCGGTCATTGTCGTCAGAGATGCCCCTGACAGCAGCCCGTATCCAGCGGTCGAGGCATAGCCATAAACGGTTGCCGGAATGATGTTCAACGCCTCGATCTTGGCACCAAGGACCAGGATCGCCGCCGTCACGCCCACCACGATTGACGGCCACAAAACCCCCGGCAGGCCAGAGTTGACCTGCGTGATCAACAGCAGGGCGATATAGGCCATGATGACGCCCCAAAGGTTCGCAGCAACCGATTTCCGCAGGCCCGTCGTGCCGCCGCCGCAATGGTAAAAGCTGGCCCAGCCGATAAAACCGACCCAGATCTGAATCGTACCAAGTGTCAGAAACAGATAGGTTGCCACGGCCCCAAGCAAGCCTATCGAAACAGCCAAAGCTGTGAAGATGTCCATGTTAGTCCCCTCCCGCCAATAAATGGCTGTTGTATGATTGCGCCGAAGTTTCTGGAGTGACCGACGGCGGCGCACCGGCGGGTTGTTGGGGATCGGCCCGTCAGGACCCGCGCCCATAGCCGCGCGTCAGGTCGCGCAACCGGCTTAGGACCGCTTCTTGTTCCAGTGACACCCGCCACGGCGCACCCTGGGCAAGTCCGCCCGAGGTTGCGACCATCGGCACATCGGGTTCATGGTGTTCGGCCACAATGGCCATGGCCCATTTGTCGAACAAACGTTTGGGCGTCTGACCGGCCTCATTTAGGCGGACGGACGAATGGCGCGCGTCAGCCTTGATGCGGGCGTACAGATCTTCGACGGCCGATTGAGGGCCCTCCAGAACCTGGGCGAACCAGTCGTCATACAGCATCAGCGCGCCGGTGATGCCAAGACCGGCATTCTTGATCCGCGAAGCTTTCAGGATATCTGCCAGATCCGCTTGCCCCTGGGCGCCGGGGGGCAACAGGCTGTGGCTGCGGTAGATCAGGCGAAAACAGGTGCCCGTGGCAGCCTGCGGCGTTGCGGTCGTGGTGTCACTGCCCATGTCTCTCTCCCCATGCGCTGTTTCGATAGGATGGACGGGGGTTCCCCCGCGTCCCGCCTTGCCTAAGGGACGATCACGCCCCGCCCGGCAAAGCGGCGGTTCTTGAAATCGTCGAGGGCGACGTTGATGTTGTCCAAAGAGTATTTTGCGTAGTGCATCTTGACCTTGCCGTCGGCGTTCAACTCCATCAGTTCAACCAGTTCGGTGTAGTTGCCGACCAGGCTGCCGCCGATGTTGATCTCGTTGATCACCAGATGCGCGGTGGGCACTTCGATTTTGCCGCCATAGCCGATCATGATCAGCTCACCCCCCGGGCGGACCATCTTCCAGCACAGGTTTTCGACGCCCAATTCCCCCACGAAATCCATCACCACTTGCGCGCCGCCACCAGTGATCTGCTTGATCTCCTCGACAATGTTCGGCCCGCCATCCAGCACGAAATCCGCGCCAAGGTCTTTGCACAACTGGCGCGCTGCGGGTTCACGGTCGACCGCAATGATCCGGCAACCCGAGATTTCGTGCAGGCATTGCAGTGCGATATGGCCCAGACCGCCCACACCAACGATCACGCAATAGGCACCGGGGCGCAGGGATTTAGCGGCCTTTTTGGCGGCGCGATAGGCGGTGATGCCCGCATCGGCCATTGGGGCCACGTCCAGGGGCGTGATGTTGGGGTTCAGTTTGATCAGGGAGCGTTCGCTGGTCAAAAAGTATTCCGCAAAGCCGCCATCCAGCCCGAGGCCCGGAAACAGGCTGTGTTCGCAGTGCATGTCATCGCCGTAGCGGCAGGACAAGCAAATGCCGCAGGTTCGGTGTGGGTGACAAATCACCGTGTCACCATGCTTGACTGAGGTGACGTTGGACCCAACATCTTCGACCCAGCCGGCATTTTCGTGACCCATGATATAGGGCAGCAGATTGCCGCCCTGATCCATGATGTCTTTCCAGACGCCCTCGATGATGTGCAGATCGGTGCGGCACAGACCGGCCGCCCCGACCTTCACGATCACATCATTCGGCCCCATGATGGTGGGGGATTTGACATTTTCGATCTTCAGCTGAACGTTCATCGCGGGGTCGTATTCGTAAAGTCTTGCGGCTTTCATTTTCAGGCCCTTTCTTTCAAATTCAGCTACTTGCGACCTAGTTTTTCGGCACCGCCGCCCAAGGCACCGCCCAAAGTCGGATCTTCATCCTCGGCCAGATCGGCAATCAGGGTTTCGGTGGTCAGGATCAGATTGGCGACCGAGCCTGCGTTCATCAGCGCCGAACAGGTCACGCGCACCGGGTCGATGACACCTGATTTCATCAGATCCTCATAAGTGCCGGTGGCCGCGTTAAAGCCGTGATCGCCGTGCAGGGCGCAGACCTTGCGCACCACGTCGTTGGGTTCGGCCCCGGCGTTAAAGGCGATACGGGCCAAGGGCAGGGTCAGCACCGACTGCACCAGTTCCACCCCTTTGCGCACGTCACCGCCGTGGGTTTTGGCCAGATCGGCCAAGGCTGGGGCGATGCGGGCCAGGGCGACGCCACCGCCGACCAGAACCCCCTCTTCCGAAGCGGCGCGCACGGCGTTCAGCGAATCCTCAATCAGCTGGATGGTGCGTTTTTGTTCGACGGGGGTCACACCACCGGCCAGAATGGTTGCCGTCCCGCCGCACAGCTTGGCAAGACGTTCCTTCAGTTTGTCTTTGTCGATATTGGGCGGCGCATTGTCGTACAGGCGTTCGACTTGCGCCCGGCGGGCCGCGATGGCCTGCGGATCGCCATTGCCACGGATGATCATGGTGTCGGAATTGCTGGCCTCGACCCGCTCGGCACTGCCCATATCCAACCGGGTGATGTTCTCCAGACTGTCGCCCAGATCGCGGGCCAGAACCTTGCCCCCGGTCAGGATGGCCAGATCCTCCATCATGTTGCGGCGCCAATGGCCAAATTCCGGCGGGTGGACCACCAGATATCTTCCGGGTCCATCTTTGCCCAGCAGGGTCAGCAGCACCTCGGGCGAGGTTTCTTCGCTGATGATCACCAAGGGCCGGTTGTCCTCGGTCGCGATGGCCTTGGCGGCGTCCAATTGGCTGGCCGTCTTCATCTTGATATCGGTCAGCACGATATAGGGGTTCAGCACGATCGCGCGCATCGCATCCAGATCCGTGACCATATGATGCGAGATATATCCGCGGTCAAAAGCCATGCCGTCCACGACTTGCAAGGTCGATGCATTGCCCGTGCCGTAGTCGGTTGAAATGACCCCTTGCGCGCCGACGCGACGATAGGCCTCGGCCACCAACGCGCCCAACTCGGCGTTTGAGGCTGAAATCCGCGCCACTGCGGACAGAACGGCGTGATCCTTGACCGGCTTGGCGGCGGCGCGCAGCGCAGCGGTCGTCGCTTCCACTGCCAAGGCGATGCCCCGGCACAGTTCGACCGGTTTCGCGCCCTTGTCGATCAAAGCGACGCCGGATTGGATCATGCCATTGGCCAGAACAATCGACGTCGTGGTGCCGTCACCCGCCACCTCATTCGTTTGCATCGACACTTCCCGCACCACTTGGGCGCCCATGTTTTCGAAGCGGTCAAACAGCTCGATTTCCGAGGCGATCGAGACACCGTCACGGCTGATCAAGGGGGTGCCCATGGGCCGGTCGATCATCGCGTTCATGCCCATCGGGCCCAAAGTCGATTCAACGGCGGCCAACAGTTTCTGCACACCATGCGCCAGGGCGCGGCGGGCATCGTTGCCGTGGATCATGATTTTTGGCATAGTTCCTCCTTCGGCCGGGGCCGGTGTGTTGTGTTTTTGTGGATCACCTGTCAGCGGCAGGCGTGATTTGGGCTGGGCACGGAGTGATCGACCAGAATAGGCACCGGACCTGAAAGGTCGGCTTGGTGGTAGCGGCTTTGCTTCAGCCCCCGACATAGCGAGCCGGAGAATTCCATGTTGATACGGACCGACCGCAACAGGCCCATGTAATGTCCGTAGTCAGTGATTGCCGTTCCTTGATAGGTCGGGAATGCCAGATCGTCCGGACCGGGCGACAGGCGCTTTTGTGCCAGGATGGTCAGATAGCGCGCCTTTTGCCGCGCATCTTCGGGGTCTGGCAAGTGGGTCACCTCCAGCAGTCCGCGCGGCATGACGACGACTTCAGCGGCAAGAAACCCCATGGCAATTAGGGCTTTGATCACAACCTCTTGGCGCCGCTGAAACGCCTTTACATCGAACTTCTCGCGCAGGGCGCCCAGATCTTCGTTGGGATGCAGATCTTCAAAAACCGAGCCAAAGCTGGCACCGCTGTTGATGGCGGCATTCATTTCTTCGGCGGCCATGTGGTCTTGCAAGGTGACAACGGCCTGCCTGACCCAAGGCAGAATTTCAATTTGCCGTTTGATGTCCTCGGCCATCAGAAAGGCAAAGTTTGGCGAACACCAATAGGTTGGCAACCGGAATGTCACATGCACGACAGCTGCATTTGACTGGACCGTGTCGGTGATGGACACCGCCTCGATGAACCCCATGTCGGTCACGGGTTCATCAAGTTCGGGGTCCATCACCAGATCAAGCCGCGCCCAAACCTGATTCAGTGGGGCCTGATTCAGTGGAGCCTGGTCCAACAGGGCATCGTCCAGGTGATGGGGCGCGGTCATATCCATCACTCGGCTGCGATGGACATGGGGTTTGCCGAAAACTCGGCTTTGCGCGCCTGAATGTCGATGTTGTACAAACGGGCCGCATTCAGCCCAAGGATCTTTTCCTTGACCTCGTCGGTCAGTTGCACGCCACCACGCTCCGAAGAAATATCCTCGGGGATCTGGAAGGCCCAGAATTTTTCGACCAGCCATTTCGGGGTCCAGATTGCGTAATCCGAGCCGAACAGGATCTTTTCCGGCCCGATCCAGAACAGCAGTTCCGCAATCACCTCGGCAAAGTAGCGCGGGCGCGAATGGATGAAGGGCAAAGCCACGGCAAGACCCGCAAAGACGTTGGTTTCCTGCGTCGCGATCCAGCAGAAATCATCCAGACGCGGCAGGCCGGCATGTTCGACGATCCAGTTCAGGTTCTGGAAATCGGTGGCGGCATAGTCCACGTCATGCACATCGAACGCGTCCTTGTTCAGCGGGATGATCGTCGGGCCCTTGTGGACATGGATGTTCTTGATGCCCAACTTGTCGCACAGCTCAAAGCATTTATAGGCATCGGGATCGTTCAGCTTCCAGCCCTTGGAGGCCCCGTTCCACTCGGCGGTGTACATCTTCACCCCCTTGATGTCGTAGGTTTCCTTCATCCAGTGGATGTATTCCAACGCTTTTTCGCCGTCGCGCGGATCGAACGAGCCGTTGACGATAAAGCGGTTGGGGTATTTTTTGGCGACCGTGTGATTGCGCTCGATGGTGTTGAAGCCGTTCTTGTAAAAGTCCTTGAGATAGGTCGAATTCAGGATCGCAATGTCATCCGGCCCGTCGATGAACAGGTCGTTATAGAGATCGGCCTCGGAATATTTCTCGAACTTGGCCTTGGCCCAAAGCTGGTCTTTCGGGCTGAGGTTGGTGTGATAGGCATAGAAGCATTCGATGAACTGCTTGCCATGGATATTCGCCTGATTTTCCGGGCTGCCATCCCAGAAATGGGTGTGGCCATCCACCACGAAAATCTCTTTGCCGTCGGGGGTTTTATACATCTGGGATGCCTTTTGGAATGGGTTGGGATGGGTGGCGCGGGGTTGCCACCGCGCCAAAAGGTCAGATGAATTCCAGCATCTCGTTCATGTCACCGAACAGGATCACCGTGTTGTCGTCGGTGCGCACCATGCGGCCATAATGGGTGGAGGAGTTCACTTCGAACAATTCCGCTGTCATCGGACGGCCCAGATATTCGCTGATCTCATCCATCTTGAAGATCAGCTTGCCGTTACCGTCGATGCGGATCAGCGCGGGGTTGTAGGTCACCGTGACGCCGGGTTTGGTGTCCATGAATTCCGCGATGGCCCGGGCCTCCACCGAATCCGACATCGTAACACCACACTGATGTGACACGGTTTTTTCAAAGGTGATG
>JANNBI010000528.1:0-3908 GCA_031385345.1 Paracoccaceae bacterium
GGCACAAACCCCACGCCATTGGCGGTCTGGGCAAAGCGGCTGTCCAACGAGTTGTCGCGGTTGTCGCCCATGAAGAAATACATCTCCTCGGGCACAGTCACAGCTTCGGTCGTGTCGCCGGGGCGTCCGTCCGCGACGTTCAGCACCGGGTGGGCGACGCCATTGGGCAAGGTTTCCAGCGCGCGGTCATTGACGCAGGTTTCCCCCAATGAAACGACGTTCTTGCACAACGGCAGGCTTTGCATCGGGCCCTGTTTTTCGAAGATCTCGGTAAATTCGCCATCCGCGATCTGCGGGGCGACGGCGCCGTTGATGTACAACAGGCCGTCTTTCATCTGCACCACATCGCCGGGCAGGCCGATCAGGCGTTTGACCAGATCGTTGTCATTGGCAGGGTGACGGAACACCACGACATCGCCGCGTTCTGGGTCCGACCCAAACAAGCGGCCCGAGATCGGGCATAGCGAGAAGGGGCATGAGACGGCGGAATAGCCATAGGCCATCTTGTTGATGAACACATAATCCCCGACCAGCAAGGTTTCCTTCATCGAGCCTGACGGGATCCAGAACGGCTGAAAGAACACGGTGCGAAAGATGCCCGCGATCAAAAGCGCCCAGAACACCGTCTTGAGCGTTTCGCCAATGCCGCCTTCGGATTTCGCCATGTGTATTCGCCTTATCATTGTCGCCGGGCTACATGCGCGCGGGCGGTGGCGGAGTCAAGCTCCGGGGGGGATGCCATTGGGGGGTTGCGCGGGCGGTGTCGGGATCGGCAGCGCGGGGTCCGTCGCGGGTCGCGCCTCGATCACGACAAAGGCCTGCGCCCAGGGATGATCATCGGTCAGGGTGACATGGACGGTGGCCACATGGCCGGGCGGGGTCATTGCGGCCAGCCGGTCCGCCGCCCAGCCGGTCAGATGCATGACGGGTTGACCGGTCCGCAGGTTTGACACCGCCATGTCCTTCCACGCGATGCCCATGCGCAGCCCCGTGCCCAGCGCCTTGGAACAGGCCTCTTTCGCGGCCCAACGTTTGGCATAGGTCGCGGCGACAGCCATGGGACGCCCCTCGGCCCGGGCCTGTTCGCGGTCGGTAAAGACGCGGTTGCGAAACCGGTCACCGTGGCGGGTCAACACGGCATCTATCCGGTCGATATTCGCGAGGTCTGTGCCGATGCCAAGGATCACCACATACCCCGATGACTGTTCCGCGAAGACGCCGCGGCTTGGCCCATTGAGGGATGGACTTCACTGCCCCCGCAGGTCGCTGCGATCATCGACGCGCCTCGTCCATGCGCCGCCGCATCTCTTCGATGGCGGGACCAAGGCCCATGAACACCGACTCCCCGATCAGGAAATGGCCGATGTTCAATTCGCGCACTTCGGGAATGGCGGCGATGGGGGCGACGTTGTCATAGGTCAGGCCATGGCCTGCATGAACCTCTAGCCCCAAGGCATGGGCCAAGGTCGCGCCCCGACGCAGCGCGACCAACTCGGCCTCGGCTTCGTCATGGCGGCCTTTTGCGTTCAGGTCGGAGTAATGGCCAGTGTGCAATTCGACCACCGCCGCGCCGATACGGGCCGAGGCGCGGATCTGGCGTTCGTCATGGCCGATGAACATCGACACCCGGCACCCAGCAGCGCGCAGGGGCGCGATGTAATGCGCAAGGCGATTTTCATCACTCGCCACGTCAAGACCGCCTTCGGTCGTGCGCTCTTCGCGCTTTTCGGGCACAAGACAGACGGCATGGGGGCGCAGATCAAGGATGATCGCGGCCATCTCGTCTGTCGCGGCGCATTCGAAATTCAGCGGCACGCCAATGCCAGCCATCAAAGCGGCCATATCGGCGTCGCGGATGTGGCGGCGGTCTTCGCGCAGATGGGCGGTGATGCCGTCGGCGCCTGCCGCTTCGGCAAGCAAGGCGGCGCGCAACGGGTCGGGCCAGACCGCGCCGCGCGCGTTGCGCAACGTGGCCACATGATCAATGTTTACGCCAAGGCGGAGTTTTTCCATGACACCCTTCTGGACTGTTATGACGTGCCGGGACCGCTGTCGTCGGTCAGTTTAACCTCTTTCGCTTCGCGTCCCGGCTTCAACCGCGCCGCTGCTTCCAGCAGCGTGGCCTTCAGTTTGCGCCGCCGTTCGCGCCGTTCATCCGCTTTGGCGTGGCGGGCCTTCTGATAGGCCTGCACGATGGGAATCGTGACGTAATAGGCCACCAAGGAAATCAAGATCCCTGGTAGCAGCGCCCCAATGAAGTAGGGCAAATAGATATCTTGCCAAAAGCGGTACAATCCGTCCCAATCCATGTGCGCATCGGTGAAGATCGCCATGAAATTGCGCCACAGGTCGCGCCCGGCATGGCCAAAGGCACGCGCGATGCCTTCGGCGGACAGTGGGGCCTTAACCCCCAGCAGCCAATGGCCCAGCGACATGGCAAACACGGCAAAAAACGGGGTGGTGATCGGATTGGTGTTGAACGTGCCCAGAAGGGCGGCAAAGACATTGCCGCGCATCACCCGCGCGGCGGCCCAGGCGGCGACGAATTGCAAACCGGGAAGCGGCAGGAACCCGATCAGCGACCCGGCAAAAATGCCGCGCGCGATGCGGTGCGGTTCGTCGGGAAGCCTGCTCATCCGGTGGACGACGTAACGCGTGGCACGGACGAATCCACCGCGCGGGTAAACCATCTCGCGCATCCACGCGATCCACCCCAAAGGCTTGCGGCGTTTGAAGACCAATTGCGGCCTCCGTCCTTCCTGCCCCTCTTCAGGGCTTGCGCGTTGCATCCCGATGCCGCGCCACCTGCGCCACATCCGTTTCCGCCTCTAGCGCAGTCATGACTTTATGCAGATGCTCAACATCCCGCAATTCAACGTCAATCAGCAAACGGTAAAAATCCGGTTTGCGCTGAGTGAACCGCAGGTCCGAGATATTGGCCTTCTGTTCGCCAATCAAGGTGCAGATCCGCCCGAGGACGCCCTCATCGTTGGAAATCGTCAATTCTAGCGCAACTGTGTTGACCGCCGCATGGCGTCCGGCATGCCAGTGCAGATCGACCCAGCGGTTTGGCTGTTCTTCGAACTCTACCAGACTGGGGCAATCGATGGCATGTACCACAACGCCCTGACCGCGATAGGTGATTCCGACGATTCGCTCTCCCGGCAAGGGCTGGCAACAGGGCGCGCGGCGGGTGTTTTGATCGGAGGCAAGACCCAGAACCGCGCGGGCCTGATCAATCTCTTCGGCCTGACTTAGCGACAGTTCGGGATACAGGGTTTCCACCACCCGCCGCGCGGTCAGTTCAGCCGATCCCAATTGCGCCAGAAGTTCATTCTCATCCGACACCCCCAGCATCTTGGCGGCGGTGCGCAGCGCCTTGTCGGTGGCCTTCTTGCCGACATGTTCAAAGGCCGCCCGCGCCAGTTCCTGACCCAGTTTCACGAAACGGCCTCTGTCCTCTTCGCGCAGGGATTTGCGGATCGCGGCCTTGGCGCGGCCCGTGGTGGCAATGTCGATCCAGCTGGCCTGCGGGCGCTGCCCCTCGGCTGTGATGATCTCGATCGACTGGCCATTTTTCAGACGTGTCCACAGCGGCACGCGGATGCCGTCGATTTTGGCGGACACGGTCGAATTGCCGATGCGCGTATGGATCGCATAGGAAAAGTCGATGGGGGTTGCACCGCGCGGCAGTTGGATCACGTCACCTTTGGGGGTAAAGCAAAAGACCTGATCCGAATACATCTCAAGTTTGACATTTTCGAGAAACTCGTCGTGATCGCCCTCGTCCAGCTTTTCGGTCAGGGTGGAAATCCATTTGGCCGGATCCACCGCAAAGGGGTTCCGCGCGCGCACGCCTTCGCGGTAGGACCAATGCGCGGCAACGCCAGCTTCGGCCACTTCATGCA
>JANNBI010000030.1:0-11225 GCA_031385345.1 Paracoccaceae bacterium
TACAGATAGTTGAACGGACAGGCCCCGGCCCCCAGCTTTATCTTGGGATCAAAGGTGCAACCGCTGCAATAATCCGACATCCGGTCGATATAAGCACCCGAGGCGGCATAGGGTTTCGACCCGATCCGCCCGCCGTCGGCATGCAGAACCATGCCATGCACATTGGGCAGTTCGACCCATTCGAAGGCATCGGCATAGACCGCCAGATACCATTCCTCGATCTGGCTTGGCTTGATGCCGGCCAAAAGGGCGAAATTCCCCGTCACCATCAGCCGCTGGATGTGATGGGCATAGGCGTGACGCCGCGTGGTGCCGATGCAATCGGCCATGCAGGCCATCGGCGTCTGCCCGGTCCAATACATCGCGGGCAAGTCGCGCTTGGCCTTCAGGTGGTTAGACTGGGCATAGCCCGGCATTTCCGCCCAATAGATCCCGCGCACAAACTCGCGCCAGCCCAGAATCTGCCGGATAAACCCCTCAACCGCGTTGATCGGGGCCGCGCCGGCATCAAAGGCCGTCTCGGCCCGCGCGCAAACCTCGCGCGCGGTCAGCAAGCCGCAGTTCAGATAGGGCGAGATCAGGCTGTGAAACAGGAAATCCTCGCCCGCTTTCATCGCGTCCTGATAGTCGCCAAAGGTCGGCAGGCAATCGGTGATGAAATGGTCCAGCGCCAGCAGCGCATCAGCGCGGGTCACGGCCCAGCCAAAGGGTTCCAGATCACCAAAGTGATTGGCAAAGTCCCGGCCCACCAGATCCAGCACCTCGCGCGTGATGGCATCGGGGGCAAAGCGGCGGCGGGCGGGCGGGCGCAGGCCACGCGGCAGGGATTTGCGGTTTTCGGGGTCGAAATTCCACTGGCCGCCGGTGGGATCCTTGCCGTCCATCAAGATCCCGCTGCGCCGCCGCATCTCGCGGTAGAAAAATTCCATCCGGCCGGTTTTGCGCGCCGTGGTCAGTGCGACGAAATCGCCGCGCGTGCAGTAAAATCGGTCGTCCTGCCGGATCTCAACCGGGCATCCCGTCAGCGTTTCCCAATCCTGCATCGCCGCCCAGATCCGCCATTCCCCCGGTTCGGTCACGATGACGGTTTCGGGCGCATG
The DNA here is from genome assembly GCA_031385345.1 of Paracoccaceae bacterium. Taxonomy (GTDB): domain Bacteria; phylum Pseudomonadota; class Alphaproteobacteria; order Rhodobacterales; family Rhodobacteraceae; genus CAIYZT01. The sequence goes on from JANNBI010000030.1 coordinate 1,101, forward strand.
TCGCGCCACCGCGCGCACCAGTTCCGCCGTCAGGCTGTGGCGGTTGTCGGGATCGTCCAGCCGCACATAATCGACGCGGATGCCCTCGGCACGCAAATCCTCGGCAAAATGGCGCATGGCCGACAGCAGAAAGGCGATTTTCTGCTTATGATGCGGCACGTTGCGCGCTTCGTCCCCGGCCTCGACCAGCAAAACCACATCCCGCGCCGGGTCCAGATCGGACAGGGACGACACCCCCCGCGTCAGCTGATCAGCCAGCACAAACCGCAAACGCCCGCTCATTTGCGGCCCGCTGCAACACCGGATTTGCCCGCCGTGCGGCACCGATCCGAGCAATGGGTGACATTGGCCCAATCGCGCTCCCACTTCTTGCGCCAAGCAAAGGGCAGGCCACAGGTGACACAGATCTTGGTCGGCAGATCGGATTTCTTGCGCATCTTTGGCATCGGGCTTCCCTGTCGAACGGTCCTGCGCAGGACCGGTAAACCTGGCCCCGCGCCCAGCGGGATATGGGGCGAATCCCTAACGCGACCATCAGTTTTTTCACGCCAGACGCCCGCCTAAGGACAGATCAGTGCCGCCGCCAGATCCTGCGGCCCCGCAATCGGCCCCAGATTCTGCGCGCCCGCCGCGCCGTCCAGACCCACCTCAACCATCCGCGTCCAATCCCCCGTGGCCAGGATCAGCCGGTCACGCCCACCACAGCGCCGCACCCCGCCCGAAATCATCGGGTCGCCAAAGCGGTGGTTGGTAAAACCCATGTGCCGCGCCAGTTCGCGCAACTGCCCTGCTTCAAGGCGCACAAAGACCAAATCCTGCGCCAGATGCGGCCGGTCGATATAGGCGACCTCCACCCGGCCATCGCCGTCGAAATCGCCCACCCCCGCCGGGGCCAGCCAGCGCCGCGCCTGCCCGATAAACGCTGTTGCCGCCCGCTTGCCGCTGCCATCATAAACCGCCAGCGATGCGCCAAGATCGGCGTCGGTTTCGACGACGATCACTTCGGGCCGCCCGTCGCCGTCCAGATCGGCCAGACGGGCTGTGATATCCTCAAACACCCGCGATAGCGGCAGGGTGAAAACAGCCTCGCGCAGATCCTCCGTGGCACAGCCCGGACAAGCGTTCAGCGTGATCCGCAGCGCCCCCCATTCAAAAGGATCGCCAAATACGCCATGCGTATAGCGGTCCGTCGGCTGCTCCAGTGTCGCGGCCACCACGACACCCGGATCTTGCGGCCCCGGCTCTTGCGCGCCCGCCATCAGCGCCCATCCCATCGCGGCACCGGCCATAAGACCCGCACCGCGCCGCATCAGATCTGCTTTTCGGGCATTTGCACCCGCAACCCGTCAAGGGCCGCGCTGACCTTGACCTGACAGGTCAGGCGCGACCGGACCGGATCGGGGTTCCACGCGAAATCCAGCATGTCCTCTTCCATCGAATCGCGCTTCGGCAGACGGTCCACCCAAGCCGGATCAACATAGACATGGCAGGTCGAACAGGCGCAGGCCCCGCCACAATCGGCCTCGATCCCCGGAATGCCGTTGTCGCGCGCGCCTTCCATGACGGTCAGGCCATTGGCCACCTCGACCACATGCTCTTTGCCCGAATGTTCGACGTAAGTGATCTTGGCCATGGACCGCCCTTTTGTATGCTGCACCGGTTTTGCCCTGACATAAGCCAATTTCCAAAGGGTTTCCAGAGCCCAAAACCTTGTCAAAGCTTTTGCGATGTTCTATCTTCGTTCTCATGGCATTCACCCTCCCCGACTGGCAGGCCGTCACGCCGTCGCCCAACACCTGGCCGCGCCCGCCCGCCGCCCTGCCTGCGGCCCGGCTGGTGGAACCCTCGCAGGGGGCGCGGGTCTGCGTGGCGGGCCTTGTGCTGGTGCGCCAGCGTCCCGGCACCGCCAAAGGCGTGATCTTCGTCACGCTGGAGGATGAGACCGGCGTTGCCAATGTCGTCATCTGGGCCAATGTCTATCAGCAGTTCCGCCGCGCCGTGATTTCGGGGCGGCTGTTGCGCGTCACCGGGCGGTTGCAGCGGCAATCCAGCGTGGTTCATGTCGTGGCCGAGGTGATCGAAGATCTGTCGCCCCTGCTTGACCGGCTGCTGCTGCCCGATTTCCGCCCCGACCTTGCGCGCGCCGGTGACCAGCCCTAGGCTACGCGCACCCTTCGTCGCGGAGAGCTTATGCGCCTGACCCTGCCCCTTGCCGCCCTTCTGCTGGGCCTCGCCACCTCTGCCCTGGCCGAGGGGACGATCCCCTTTACCGGAAAGACCAGCCTCTGGCGCGAAACCCTCACCACTGTCGATGACGATGTGAAGGCGCTTGTCGTGGCCCCACTGAAAAACCCGCGCAAAACCGCGATCGTGCTGGCGGGCATCGGGGCCTTGGTGCTGCTCGACAAACCCCTGACCCGCACCTACCAGAACACCGTCGAAAAGGCCTTTGACGGTTTCGCCCTGCCCACCCTTCCTTGGGAGAAATCGCTGACCGACCTTGGCCTTGCCTCCGAAGATGTCTGGCTCTTGTCGGGCATCGCGGGCAGTTATGCCTACGGCGCGCTGTCAGGGGACGAGCGGGCCAAACGCGCCGCCCTTTTGTCGTCCAAGGCGCTGGCCTATTCTTTCGTCACCTCGCAACTGGTGCTGAAAACCGTGTTTTCGCGCAAGCGCCCCTGTCAGGATCTGGACCAGCCCGATTGCGCCAATGATGTCTTTACCGATGATCCGCTGGATTTCGGCAATTACCACGGCATCTCGGTCAAACCTGATGGCTATGGCACCGCCATGCCGTCCTACCATTTCACCCAGTATTTCGCCGTCGCCCATGTCTATTCCGGCGTTTATGGCGACAGCTGGCTGCCTTACGGGGCGGCCACCCTGTTGGCGGTGTCGAACATTCGCGGCCATCGGCACTGGGTGTCGGATATGGTGGCCGGAACCGCACTGGGGATCGGCATAGGTGAGGTCGTGCTGCGCAATTCCGACGCCTACCGCAGCGGTGGCTTGACCGCCGCCCCGCTGGTCACCGATGACGGCTCTGGCGTGACGCTTGGCATGCGGTTCTAACGCCCTTTGCGCCGGGGCGGCAAATGGGCTAGGCTGCCGTCCAGATCGCGGGCCAACCCGCGCAACCATGGGCACCAGACCCGGCAGGCAGTCAGAACCTTGATGCACACCTCCCTTTTCCTGACGCTGGCGCTTGGCCTTGTGGCCTGCGGCCCCTCGGCCACCAAACCGCCCAGCCGCGCCGATCTGGGCGCTGAGATCGTGCAGGGCACTTCACGCAGCCAACCCACGCCCAAACCCGGCGAGTGCTGGGACCGCGACATTTCGCCCGCGATCATCGAAACCGTGACCGAGCAAAAGATCGTCACGCCCGAGGTTCGCGATGCCGCCGGCCAAGTGATCACCCCCGCCACTTATTCCACCACCACCCGTCAGGAGATGGTGCAAGAGCGGTCTGAAATCTGGTTCCGCACCCCCTGCCCCGAGGTTCAGGATCTGGAATTCATCACCACCCTGCAACGCGCGCTCAAGGCCCGGGGCTATTACCTTTTGCCCCTGACCGGCCAGATGGACCCCCCCACGGTAGAGGCTTTGCGCCGCTTTCAGGCCGAACGGGGCCTTGACAGCCCCGTCCTGTCCCTTGCGGCCGCGCAGGAACTGGGCCTGATCTCGACCGCGCTCGAAGATCTGTAAGCGTCGTCTTGGAAACGCCCCTCCGCGTCCCCGCCTCATCCCCCCACCAAAGGCCCCGCCATGACCCCACCTTCCCCCGCTCCGCAGTCCCTTACCGCGACCGAGGCGCTTTACCGCCGCCTGATCGCCGCCGAATGGGCCAAATCCCCGGCAGATGCAGCGCATGATCTGGGCCATCTGGCGCGCGTCTGGGCAAACGCCCGCAAGATTGCCCTGACCGAGGGCGGCGATTTGCCAACCCTGCTGGCCGCCGCTTATTTCCACGATCTGGTGAACCTGCCCAAATCCGCGCCGAACCGCGATCAGGCCTCGCGCCTGTCAGCGACTGCCGCCCGGCCCCTGCTGTTGGCCTCTGGCTTGCCCGCCGCGCAGGTCGAAAACGCCTGCCATGCCATCGAAGCGCACAGTTTTTCCGCCAATCTGCCCGCCCTGACGATCGAGGCGAAGATCCTGCAAGACGCCGACCGACTAGAGGCTTTGGGCGCCATCGGCATCGCGCGCTGCTTTGCGGTGACGGGCCAGTTGGGCGGCGCGCTGTTCGATCAGACCGACCCGATGGCGCTGCATCGTCCGCTGGACGACCGAGCCTTCGCCTTGGATCATTTTGAGGTCAAGCTGCTGCTTTTGCCCGACAAAATGCAAACCCCCACCGGTCAGCTCTTGGCCACCGAGCGCGCCGAATGGATGCAATCCTTCCGCACCCGCCTGCTTTTCGAACTCGGCAGCTAAAGCACCGACCGACCCCAAATAGCCACCCTCCCCCTTGTGGGGAGGGGTAGGGGTGGGGGGGCACGCCGCGCCGCAGAACCCCAAATGGCCCCGAACCCACCCAAATCCCAGACGCGCCGCCCCCCAACCGAACCCAAATAGTCTCCCTCCCCCTCGTGGGGAGGGGCAGGGGTGGGGGGCCACCCGCGCCGCGAAACCCCAAATCGCCCGCGCGCCCTACCCCGCCAGAACCGCCGCCACCTGCGCCGTAAAATCCTCGCCCCGCTTTTCAAAGTTCGGATACTGGTCGAAACTCGCCGCCGCCGGCGCCAGCAGCACGACCTCGCCCGCCTGCGCCTCTGCCGCTGCGGCCTGCACCGCGCGCGCCATCGTCTCGCAGATTTCATGCGGGACCGCGCCCAGTTGCAACGCAAACTCCCGCGCGGAATGGCCGATCAGATAGGCCTTTACCACCGATCCCAGATGCGCCTGCAACCCTGCGATGCCGCCGTCCTTGCCCATCCCCCCCACAATCCAGCGGATTTTCGGGAACGCCTGCAAGGCCTTGGCCGCCGCATCGACATTGGTGGCCTTGCTGTCATTGACGAACCGCACCCCGCCACGCTCGCCCACCAACTGGCTGCGGTGCGGCAGTCCGGCAAAGGAATGCAACGCCGCCTCGATCAGTTTCGGCGCGATCCCCAAGGCGCGCGCAGCGGCATAGGCAGCACAGGCGTTCTGGTGATTATGCGCCCCCGGCAGCCCGGCAATCTCGCGCAGGTCGATGGAGGCCATCTGCCGCCCCTTGCGCCATTCCGCCAGAAACCCCTTGCGCGCAAACACCGCCCAGCCGAACTGATCCAGCTTTTGCCCCGAAGACACTCGGATCACCCGGTCATCCAGCGGCCCCTCGCCCATCTGATTGGCCAGATAAACGCCCTCGGCCTCGTCCACCCCGATCACGGCGCGGTCCGGCCCGCCTTCGGCAAACAGGCGGCGCTTGGCGGCGAAATAGCCGCCCATGCCGTGGTGGCGGTCCAGATGGTCAGGCGACAGATTGGTGAACACCGCCACATCCGGCGTCAGATGCCGCGCCAGATCGGTTTGATAGGACGACAGTTCCAGCACCACCACCGAACCATCCTGCGCCGGGTCTATCGCCAGTACCCCAAGGCCGATGTTGCCGGCCATCTGGCTGGGCCGCCCGGCCTCTTCCAGAATGTGGTGGATCAGCGCCGTCGTGGTGGATTTGCCGTTCGACCCGGTAACGCAGACGACCTTTGGCGTCACCTCAAAATCATCCCAATCCTGCGTGGCATAGGACCGGAAGAACAGCCCGATGTCATTGTCCACCGCCACCCCCATCGCCATCGCGCGGGCGATCACCGGATGTGGTGCCGGATACAGATGCGGGATCCCGGGCGAGGTGACCAGCAGCCCCACGCCGTCCAGCGCATTGGCCCGCATCAGATCGGTGCAGTGGAATCCCTCCGCCTCGGCCGCCGCGCGCGCCTGCGGGCTGTCGTCCCAGACCAAAGCCTCGGCCCCGCCTGCGACCAGCGCATGCGCCGTGGCCAACCCCGACCGGCCCAACCCCAGAACCGCAACTTTTTGGCCTTCATAGCCTTGGACGGGGATCATACTGGACCTCATGGCTGGCGACGGGCGGTTTGCCCGGCCCCATGGGGATATTTAAAATCGCGCGGCAGCGAAAGGGGGGGGTGACTAGACTTCGCTGTCGCAGGCTTGACCCCGGCCCGTGGCGGCCCCACCTATGCCTTGGCCATAAAGGGAAAATGTCGTGACCAATCAGATGCAGGGCAAAGTTGTGATCGTCACCGGCGGATCGGCGGGGATCGGGGAAGCCGCGGCGCGCGCCTTTGCCGCCATGGGGGCATCGGTAGTGCTGACCGGCCGCTCGCCCGCGACCCTGACCCTTGCCGCGCAGATCGGGGCCGAGGGGCATCTGGTCGATTACGCCGATCTGGCCCAGATCCGCGCCTTTGCCGCCCTGATGCTGGACCGCCACCCCCGCATCGACGTTCTGGCCAACAATGCCGGCGGCGCGCAGGACCAGCACCGCCTGACCAAGGACGGCCATGAGATGACCTTTCAGGTCAACCATCTGGCAGGGTTCCTGCTGACCGAGCTGTTGCGCGACCGGATCGAGTCCAGCGGTGGCCGGGTGATCAACACCGCCTCGGGGGCCAATCTGATGTCACGGCTGGATCTGACCCAGCCCATCGGGCAGGCGCAGGGCTTTTCGGCGCTGGCGATGTACAGCGACAGCAAGCTGATGAACATCCTGCATGTGCAGGAACTGGCGCGCCGCGCGCCGAACCTGCCGGTGGCCTGCTTTCATCCCGGCGTCGTGGCGACCGAACTGGGCCGCGACGGTACGCTGTTCATGCGGCTGTTCTATTCCAAATTCATCGCCGGATTGTTCATGAAAACCCCCGCGCAGGGGGCCGATACGCTGATCTGGCTGGCGACCAGTGAACCGGGCAGGGATTGGCAGACCGGCGGCTATTACGACAAACGCCGCAAGGGCCGGTTGAACGCCCGCGCCACGCCGCAGGCCGGACGCGATCTGTGGGACATTTCGGTCAAACTGCTGGGCCTTTAGCCCCTACCAGGCGATCGGCTGACGGGCGCGGAAAAACCCGCCCGTCGGCCCGTCCTCGGGCAACAGCGCCAGCCAGACCGGCGTGTCGGCCCCTTGCTCGGGCGTCAGGGGCGCGGTCGGCCCGCCCATCCGCGTCGCCACCCAGCCCGGACAACAGGCGTTGATCTTGACCCCCGGTGGCAGATCGCGCACCAGCGCCCGGGTCAGCGCGTTCAGGGCGGCCTTGGCCACACCGTATGCACCCGGTCCCCCCATCCCCTCGGCATGGGCGCCCCAGCCCGACGACAGATTGACGATCCGGCCCCAGCCGCTGCGCCGCCAATGCGGCGCGTTCAACCGGATCAGGTCCAGCGGCGCGGAAACCATCACCTCCATCGCCAGATCGAAATCCGACTGCGGCGACAGCAAAGAGACATCGCGCAGCACCCCGGCATTGTTGACCAGAATGTCAAATCCACCGCGCGTCATCACGTCAAAGGATGTGTCCGCCTCGGTCAGATCAATGCGCACGAAACTCACGCCCAGATCGGCCGCCGCCTGACGCCCCTCGGCCTCGTCGCGTGCGGCGATGGTCACAGCACATCCCCGCGCTTTCAACCCCGCCGCAATCGCCCGGCCAATGCCCCGGTTGCCGCCGGTGACCAGCGCCGTGGGATGCAGCGGGCGCACCATCAGCGCACCTTCAGGGTGGCCAAACCGATCATCGCCAGAATCAAAGAGATGATCCAGAACCGGATCACGATCTGCGGCTCTGACCAGCCCTTTTTCTCAAAATGGTGGTGGATCGGGGCCATCAGGAACACCCGTTTTCCGGTGCGTTTGAAGTACAAAACCTGAATGATCACCGACAGGGTTTCGACCACGAACAAACCGCCCACGATGGCCAGAACGATCTCATGCTTGGTGCAGACCGCGATGGCCCCCATAGCCCCGCCCAACGCCAAAGACCCGGTATCGCCCATGAACACGGCGGCGGGTGGGGCGTTGTACCACAAGAACCCCAACCCCGCGCCAAACAGCGCCGCCGTGAACACCAGAATCTCACCAGTGCCGGGCACAAAATGCACCCCCAGATAGTCCGAGAAATTGAAGTTGCCCACGACATAGGCAATCACGCCCAGCGTCGCCGCCGCCACCATCACCGGCATGATGGCCAGCCCGTCCAACCCGTCGGTGAAATTCACCGCATTGGCCGCGCCCACGATCACCTACATCCCGAAGGGCACATAGAACAGCCCCATATCGACCAGCGCATTCTTGAAGAACGGCAGCGCCAGTTGATTGGTCAGCGCCTCGGGATGGAAACTTGCCGCCGCATAAGATGCCAGCGCCGCGATGATCAGCCCGATCACCATGCGCACCCGGCCCGACACGCCCTTCGTGGTCTGCTTGGTCACCTTGGCATAATCATCGGCAAATCCGATGATGCCAAAGGCCAGCGTCACCAGCACCACGATCCAGACATACACATTGTCCAGCCGCGCCCACATCAGCGTGGACACCATCAAGGCGGACAGAATCAGCAACCCCCCCATCGTCGGCGTGCCCGCTTTGGCCAGATGGCTTTGTGGGCCATCGTCGCGGATCGGCTGGCCCTTGCCCTGACGGCGGCGCAGCAGATCAATCAACGGGCGGCCGAACAAAAAGCCAAAGATCAGGGCGGTGGCAAAGGCCATCCCGGCGCGAAAGGTGATATACCGGAACAGGTTGAAGAAGTCCCCGCCATCCGAAAACTCGATGAGCCAATAGAGCATGCCGTCAATCCTTCCACCCGTTGCCGGATCTGTTCCGTGGCCGGTTACGCCCGACCTAGTTTTCTTAGGGCGTCAACCACCAGGCTGACCTTTATCCCCTTGGAGCCTTTGACCAGCACCACATCGCCCGCATCTATCAGGCTGCGCGCCTGAACCGCAAGTTCCTGCGCCGTGTCCACCCATTGACCGCGCTGACGCAGCGGCAAGACTTCATAAAGGGCGCGCATCCTTGGCCCGACGCAGTGGATCACGCTGACCTGCGCCAGCCCCGGATGATCGGCAATCGCGCGGTGCAGCGCGATCTCGGTCGGCCCCAGTTCCAGCATGTCGCCCAAAACCGCAATCCGCCGCCCGCGCGCAAAGCGTCCCACGCCCTCTTCGACGCTGGCCGCGATCAGCATATCCAAAGCCGCCGCAACCGAGGCAGGGTTGGCGTTGAACGCATCGTCGATCAGGTCAAACCGGGTTTCATCCACCACATCCAGCACAACGCGCGCCCGCATGCCGCGTCCGGGTGGGGGCTGCCAGCGCCCCAGATCCGACGCGGCAATCGCCGGGTCCAGCCCCAGCGCATCCGCCACCGCCAGCACCGCCAGCCCGTTCATCGCAAAATGCCGCCCCGCGGTCGAAATCTTGAACAGCATCGCGGTGCCGGCATGCTCGGCCTGCGCGATGGTCGCGTTGTCGCACAGCTTGGCCTCCAGCAGGTGAAAATCGGCGCCCTCGGTCGCGCCGAACCCCAGCACCCGGTGACCCGCCGCATGGGCGCGGTCCAGCGCCACCGACGCGGTCGGAATGTCCAGGGGCAACACCGCCACGCCGCCCGCCCGCAATCCGTCCAAGATGGTTGCCTTTTCCTGTGCGATCTCCTCGACGCTGGCGAAAGCCTCCAGATGGGCGGCGGCGACGGTGGTGATCAGCGCCACGTCCAGATCGGCCATGCGCGCCAAGGGCGCGATCTCGCCAGGATGATTCATGCCGATCTCGATCACGGCAAATTCCGTCGCACGCGGCATCCGCGCCAGCGTCAGCGGCACGCCCCAATGATTGTTGTAACTGGCCTCGGCGGCATGGACCCGGCCCTGCCCGCCCAGAACCACCCGCAGCATTTCCTTGGTCGAGGTTTTGCCAACCGAACCCGTCACCCCCACCACCCGCGCCCCGGTCCGCGCCCGCGCGGCACGCGCAAGATCTTCCAGCCCGCGCAGAACGTCCGGCACGATCAGCAACGGCGCATCCGCCGCCACGCCGTCAGGCACGCGCGACACCAGCGCCGCCGCCGCCCCCATCTCCAGCGCGCGGGCGACAAAATCATGCCCGTCGCGCAGATCC
>JANNBI010000060.1:0-11034 GCA_031385345.1 Paracoccaceae bacterium
CCGCTTTGACAAGGTGGCCCGCGTCTATGGCATGGGCGAGGCCGAGGTGCGCGCGCTGGATGGCGTCGATCTGACCATTCAGGCGGGCGAATTCGTGGCGATCATGGGACCGTCAGGGTCGGGCAAATCGACCGCGATGAACATCATCGGCTGTCTGGACCGGCCCAGCACCGGGCAATATCTGTGTCAGGGCATGCCGGTCGAAGGCCTGTCGCCCGATCAACGCGCCCTGCTGCGCCGGCATGCCTTGGGCTTTGTGTTTCAGGGGTTCAACCTGCTGGCCCGGTCAACCGCGCTGGAAAATGTAGAATTGCCGCTGATCTACAAGGGGTTAAGCCGGGCCGACCGTCTGCCCATCGCGCTGGCCGCGCTGGACAAGGTTGGGTTGACCGGGCGCGAACATCATGACCCGTCGCAATTGTCGGGCGGCCAGCAACAGCGCGTCGCCATCGCGCGCGCGCTGGCCGGATCGCCGCAACTGATCCTTGCGGATGAACCCACAGGCAATCTGGACAGCCAGCGCAGCCATGAAATCATGCTGCTGTTGCAGGCGCTGAACCGCGATGAGGGCATCACCATCGTCATGGTCACGCACGAATCCGATATTGCCGCCTATGCCAGCCGCCGGTTGACCTTTACCGACGGCCACCTGACCGAGGACCGCAGAACAGGACCCGCCGCATGATCTGGGAAACCATCACCCTTGCCTTCGTCGCCATCATCCGTAACAAATTGCGGTCTTTCCTGACGGTGCTGGGCGTGGTGATCGGCGTGGCGGCGGTGATTGCCATGGTGACCATCGGGCAGGGATCTTCGGCTCAGGTGCGCGCGAGTGTTGAAAGTCTGGGCACCAATGTGCTGTCGATGCGGCCGGGCCGTCAGCGCATGGGACCGCCCAGCGGCGGTGGGCAAGTGGCGCGGTTTTCGGTCAAGGATGCCGAGGCGATTGCCGAACTGTCCACCGTAGGCTTTGTGGCACCTTTGGTGTCGTCGGGTCAGACCGTGGTGGCGGGCAATGCCAATGCCGCAACGCAGGTTTACGGCACCACCGGCGACTATCTGATGGTGCAGAACTGGCAGGTCGCTTCTGGCCGGGGCTTCACCGAAGGCGAGGTGTCGGCGGGCACGTCAAGCTGTCTGCTGGGCCAGACCGTGGCCACCGAACTGTTCGGCCAAAGCGATCCTGTCGGCGCGCAGATCCGGGTTAAAACCCTGTCCTGTCAGGTGGTTGGCGTGCTGGCCGCGCGGGGGGCCGGATCCTTTGGTCAGGATCAGGATGATCTGGTCCTGATGCCGATCAAGACCGTACAGCGGCGTCTGGCGGGCAATGGCGATGTCGATTCGATCTCTATCGCGCTGCGAAAATCCGCCACCTCGGCGGATGGGATTGATCAGGTGTCGGCCCTGATGCGAGAGCGGCGGCGCATCGGCATCGGGCAAGAGGACAACTTTTCAGTCACCGACATGGCCGAGATTTCATCGGTGCTGACGGGTATCAATTCGGTGCTGACCGGGCTTTTGTCGTCGGTGGCGGCGGTCAGTCTGCTGGTCGGCGGTATCGGGATCATGAACATCATGCTGGTGTCGGTGACCGAGCGGACGCGCGAGATTGGCATCCGGCTGGCGGTCGGGGCCAGTGCGGGGCAGGTCATGATGCAGTTTCTGGTCGAGGCGGTGGTGTTGTCGCTGCTGGGCGGGGTTCTGGGCATCGGGGTCGGGCTGGCGCTGGCCTTTGCGGGGTCGATTTTCATGGCGATCCCCTTTGCGCCTTCGGCGTCGGTGGTGGCGCTGGCCTTTTGCTTTTCGGCGCTGGTGGGGGTGGTGTTCGGTTATTTCCCCGCCCGCCGCGCCGCAAGACTGGACCCGATCGAAGCGCTGCGGCACCAGTAGGGACCTTTTGCCCAATTTGATTTCAATCGAATTGGGACGCGCCTGCCTGCCCCCGGCAGGCGCGTTACCGCGCCAGCCCGATCAGGCGCGCCCCAATTCCCGCTGGCGGTAGGACTGCGGAAAACCGCTTGCCCAACGGCGTTCCGCCTTTTGATCAACGGACCGGGAAACTCTCTCCCAGAGAGTTTCCTGATCTGTCCGAAAAAAGCAGGTCTGCCTCCCGCGTCGCCAATATAGCCAGAAGTACCCCCGACCGCACCAAAGCCGCCCAACCCGCTACGCCGCCCCTCCGACTCCCGGCAGCACCAGCCCTTCCACCGCCTTGCGCGTCGCGTCGCGGATGATCAGCGCCATGTAATCGGTGAACAGCCGCACCTTGGGGTCTTTCAACCGCCGGTGCTGCGCCAGACTGGACAGTTGCGTTGCCAGCGGCGGCGAGGCCAGCGCCACCGGCACCAGCGCGCCGGAGCGCAGATGGTCGGCCACTTCAAACACCGGTTTCATCACGATGCCGCGCCCGTCCAGCGCCCAGCCGGTCAACACATCGCCGTCGTCGCTTTCAAACGGGCCGGCGATGTCATATTTCTTCGGTCCCTCGGCGGTGATCAGCGTCCATTGAAACTCTTTCGCGCCGGGAAAGCGCAGGTTAAGGCAGTCGTGCCGATCCGCCAGCAGGGCCGCGCCGTCCAAAGGCATGCCGCGCCGCGCGATATAGGCCGGGGCGGCGCACAGCAGACGCGGGCAATCGGCAATCAGGCGCACCTTCAGCGTGCTGTCCTCCAGCAGGCCCAGATGAAAGGCCACATCCAGCCCCTCGGCGGTCACATCAACCCCCCGGTCCGACAGGCGCAGACGCACGTCGATCTGCGGATACAGATCCTTGAAGGCCGGCACATGCGGGGCAACAAAGCGCCGCCCGATGCCCAATGGGGCCGACACAAAGATCGTGCCGCGTGGGTTTTGCGTGACATCCATCACCGCCGCCTCGGCCTCGTCGATCGACTCCAGCACCCGGCGCGCGCCTTCGTAAAAGATCCGGCCATTTTCGGTTGGCTGCAAACTGCGCGTGGTGCGCGAAAACAACCGCACGCCAAGATGCTTTTCCAGTTCGGATATGCGCGACGAGGCGACCGCGGGCGAGGCACGCTGATCCCGTGCGGCGGCGGACATCGAACCCAGTTCATAGACGCGCACAAACATGCGAAGGTTGTTCACATAAGACATGGGCCGTCCCGATTTTCGTGCGATACCTGAAAGTGATCCGAGATTTAACGGATTATCAGAAGAGTGCGGTCCGGGATAGTTTTTTTGGAACGAACGGGGTGACGCGGATGTATGACTGGATCGTGCTGTGGGAATGGGTGGAGCTGGCGGCGCGCTGGCTGCATGTGATCACGGCGGTGGCCTGGATCGGGTCGTCGTTCTATTTCATCGCGCTGGATCTGGGCCTGCACCGCGACCGCGCCTTGACCACCGGGGCCGACGGCGAGGAATGGCAGGTGCATGGCGGCGGGTTTTACCACATCCAGAAATATCTGGTGGCCCCGGCGCAGATGCCTGATGGGCTGGTCTGGTTCAAATGGGAAAGCTATGCCACCTGGCTGTCAGGCTTTGTCCTGCTGGTGCTGGTGTATTACCTTGGGTCCGATCTGTATCTGATCGACCCTTCGGTCGCGGATCTGACGCAGGCCCAGGCGATTGCGATTTCGCTGGGGTCACTGGCCTTTGGCTGGCTGGCCTATGATCTGATCTGCAAAAGCCGGTTTGGCGATGACAGCACAAGGCTGATGATCGGGCTTTACGTGATTTTGGTGGTGATGGCATGGGGGTATACTCAGGTCTTTACCGGGCGCGCGGCGCTGCTGCATCTGGGGGCCTTCACCGCCACGATCATGAGCGCGAATGTCTTTATGATCATCATCCCCAATCAGAAAATCGTGGTGGCGGATCTGTTGGCGGGCCGCAAACCGGATCCGAAATATGGCAAGATCGCCAAGCAGCGCAGCACGCATAACAACTATCTGACGTTGCCGGTGGTATTTTTGATGCTGTCCAACCACTATCCGTTGGTATTTGCGACGGAATACAACTGGATCATCGCCAGTCTGGTGTTTCTGATGGGCGTGACGATCCGGCATTGGTTCAACGCCAAACACGCGCGCAAGGGCAATCCGCATTGGACGTGGTTGGCAACGGCGCTGCTGTTCCTGATCGCGGCCTGGCTGTCCACCGCACCGATGCGCAGCCCGGTGGTCGGGGCAGCATTGCAGGGTCCGGCGCTGGTTCTGGCCTCGGCGCCGGGGTTTGACGCGGTAGTGTCCATCGTGCAGGGCCGCTGTGCCATGTGCCATGCCGCCGAACCGGGATATGAGGGCATCCATTTCGCCCCCAAGGTGGTGCTGCTGGAAACCCCGGCCCAGATCGCGGCCGAAGCGCGGCGGATCTACCTGCAAGCCGGTCTGACCCATGCCATGCCCCCCGCCAATGTCAGCTATATGGAACCGGCAGAGCGGCAGGCGATCGTGGATTGGTTTCGCGGGGCGGAAGTGGGTGGGGTCAGCGGGTAGCGAAATCTCATCTCCCCGCGCTTAACGCCTTGCGGTTTTTGGGCGATGAAATCGACGGGCCACTCACGGGAAGGTCCGTCAAACGGTTTCGCGGCGCGGATTGCCGGGGCGGAAAACCACTCGGACCCTTGGTCGACTTGGTCCCGACTTACCGCCAGCGCCCCTCAAAATCATGCGGCACCAGCACGTTGTCAGCGGAAAACTCGCGCGCTTTTTGCACGCCGCACAGGGCCATGGTGATGTCCATTTCCTTGGCGATCACGTCCAGTGCGGTGGTCACGCCTTTTTCGCCCATCGCCCCCAGACCATATAGAAAACTGCGCCCGATGAAGGTGCCTTTGGCCCCCAGCGCCAGCGCTTTCAGCACGTCCTGACCCGACCGGATGCCGCCGTCCAGAAACACCTCACACCGGTCGCCAACGGCGCGGGCGATGCCGGGCAGGGCGCGGATGGTGGACAAGGCCCCGTCCAGTTGCCGTCCGCCATGGTTGGACACGATCAGCGCATCCGCCCCGGTATCGGCGGCGCGCATCGCATCCTCGGGGTCCAGAATCCCCTTCAGAATCAGCTTGCCGCCCCATTGGTCGCGAATCCGTTCGACCTTTTTCCAATCCAGTTGCGGATCGAAATTTTCATTCGACCAGCGGTTCAGATCCTGCAAGGACGCGACACCCTTCGCATGGCCCACCACATTGCGAAAGGTCCGTCGGGGCGTCATCGCCATCTGCAACGACCAACGCGGATGCAGCGCCATGTCCAGAATATTGGCCGGGGTCATGCGGGGCGGGGCGGTCAGACCGTTTTTCAGATCCTTGTGGCGCTGCCCCAGAATTTGCAGATCCAGCGTCAGGACAAGGGCAGAGCATCCGGCCTTTTTGGCGCGCGCGATCATGCCATCGACGAAATCCTCGTCCTTCATCACATACAACTGAAACCAGAACGGGGCAGAGGTATGCGCGGCGATATCCTCGATTGAACAGATCGAAAAGGTGGACAGGGTGAAGGGCACGCCAAAGGCCTGCGCGGCGCGGGCGGCCTTGATCTCGCCATCGGCCGATTGCATTCCGGCTGATCCGACCGGGGCCAGCGCCACCGGCATCGCCACCGGCTGTCCGATCATGGTACTGGCCGTGGTGCGCCCGGTCAGATCGCGCGCAACCCGTTGGCGCAGGCGGATTTTTTGGAAGTCATCCGAATTGTCGCGGAAGGTCTGTTCGGTATAGGACCCGCTTTCACAATAGTCCCAGAACATGCGCGGCACGCGGGCGCGGTGCAGGCGTTTCAGATCCTCGATGCAGGTGATGACGGGCATGGGCGCTTTCCAAAGGGGTGCCGCATCGTGCCAAGAGCCACCGCGCGATGCAACGGCGATGATCCCGCACAGGGTGCCGGGGTCAGACGGAATGCGCACCTTCGGCAAGCGATCTGACAAAGGCCAGCACCTGCGCCGGGGATTTGCCCAGCCCGATTTGCTTGACGATGGCCGAGCCGACCACGCAGCCATCCGCAACCGAGGCAATCGCCCGCGCCTGATCGGGCGTGTTGATGCCAAAGCCCACGATCACCGGCAAATCGGTGGAGCGTTTGATGCGCGCGACCTCGGGGGCGACCTCGCCGGCCTGCGCCGCCGCCGCCCCGGTAATGCCTGTGACCGAGACGTAATAGACAAAGCCGCTGGTGTTTTGCAGCACCTTGGGCAGGCGTTTGGCGTCGGTGGTGGGGGTGGCCAGACGGATGAAGTTCAGCCCCGCCGCTTGGGCCGGGATACAAAGCTCGGCATCCTCTTCGGGCGGAAGGTCCACCACGATCAGCCCATCGATGCCGGCCTCTTTGGCTTGGGTCAGAAACAGATCGACGCCGCGCGAATAGATCGGGTTGTAATAGCCCATCAGCACGATCGGGGTGGCCTTGTCCCCGGCGCGGAAATCACGGACCAGTTGCAAGGTGGCGTCAAGGGTCATCCCCGCCTCCAGCGCGCGCTGACCGGCAAGCTGGATCGTCGGACCATCGGCCATCGGATCGGTGAAGGGCAGACCCAGTTCGATGATATCGACCCCGGCCCCCGGCAGACCGGACATGATCGCAAGCGTGGTCGCCACATCAGGATCTCCGGCCATGATATAGGACACAAAGGCCTTTTTGCCGTCCCGCTTCAGCCGCGCGAATGTGTCGTCGATTCTGGTCATCAAATGGCCCGCCCCGTGAATGCTGTTCTTTGGGGTTTGCACGGGGCGGCGCAGAAAATCAATGGGGGGCAGGCAGGGTCAGGCGGGCAAGTCAGGCCGTCGGGGCGACCGAAATCATCCAGCGGGTGCCGAAGCGGTCGGTCAACATGCCAAAGGCCGGAGACCAGAAGGTTGCGGACAGCGGCATCATGATTGTCGCCCCATCGGACAGGGCGGCAAAAACCGCAGTGGCGGCGGCGGCATCGGCGGCAGCGTGAAACACCGAAGAACTGCCCATGCCCCCCACGCCGTAAGCCTTTGGCACATCGCAGCCCATGAACGGCGCGCCCGGCCCGGCGCTGAACTGTGCATGCATCACCAGATGCTCTTCGCCCGCCGGGCGCTGGTCGGGCGGCGCTTCGGCAAAGGTCATGATCTGCAAGTCGCTTGCCCCAAACAGGTCGGCGTAAAACGTCATGGCGTCGCGGGCATTGCCAGTAAAGGCGACATAGGGGGCAAAGGACATGGGGTTACTCCTGCGTTGTGGCCGGAAGGGCCGAGATGATCCAATGCGTGCCGAATTTGTCTTTCACCATCCCGAAACCGGGGGAGAAAAAGGTCGGTTTGAAATCGTCGATCACCGTTCCGCCGATGGCCAATTGGTCAAAGATCTGGCGGGCGCTGGCCACATCCGGCGCGGTCTGCATCACGGAAAATCCCTTTTGCGCGTCGCCCGCCACCCCCGGCGGATAGTCTGACGCCATCAGCGTGCCGTCCATGATGCTGACCTGCCCATGCATGATCCGGTCACTGGCCTGCCATGCCTCGGGCGCCTGCGGACCCTCGCCATAGCGCATCAGTTGCAGGTCCGTACCGCCGAACACTTTGGCATAAAACCGCAACGCCTCGGCGCAGTCGCCTTGGAAATGGATATAGGGCATCGTGGGCATGGGAATCTCCGTTTGACAGGGTCACGCTAAGCCGCAATGCTTAGTTTGAGAAGTCATTTTGAGATGTCGATGGCAACTGTCCGCTTTACCTCGCATCTGGTGCGGCACCGGCCCTTGCCGGGGGCGACGGCTGCGGGGTCCACTGTGGCGCAGGTGCTGGCGGCGGTCTTTGCCGGGGATGATCTGTTGCGCGGCTATGTGCTGGATGATCAGGGCCGGGTCCGCAAGCATGTGAACATCTATCTGGACGGCGCGCTGATTGCCGACCGTCTGCGGCTGACCGATCCGGTGCGGCCAGAATCCGAAATCTATGTGTTGCAGGCATTGTCGGGGGGATAGGACATGGCCACGCTTTGGGTAGGCAGCCGCAAGGGGCTGTTTCGCTATGACGAGACGGCGACGGGCTGGCAAGTCTCTGGTCCGCCAGAGTTTCTGGCCGCCCCGGTTACGGTGCTGCTGGATGATCCGCGCGACGGCGCGCTGTATGTGGCGCTGTATCACGGACATTTCGGTCACAAACTGCACCGGTCACTGGACCGCGGCGTCAGTTGGACCGAGTTGAAACCCCCCAGCTTTGCGCCCTCTGATGCGCCCGATGCCCCGGCGGTGGAGATGTTGTGGTGTCTGGCCCCCGGCGGGCGGGACGAACCGGGGGTGATCTATGCCGGAACCCTGCCCGGCGCGCTGTTCCGGTCGGCCGATCAGGGCGAAAGCTGGCAGATCTGTCAGGCGCTATGGGACCGGCCCGAACGCGCGCGCTGGTTCGGCGCGGGCTATGATCATGACGGCATCCACTCTATCCTGGTCGATCCGCGCGACAGCCGCCATATCGTGCTGGGCGTGTCGGTCGGCGGGGTCTGGATCACCCGCGACGGCGGGCTGACCTGGGATCTGGGGGGGCGCGGATTTGAAGCCGATTATGTGCCGGCCGGGCAGGAAACCGATCTGGTGATGCAGGATCCCCATCTGATGGTCATGTCGCCCAGCCATCCCGACCGCGTCTGGTGCCAGCATCATTGCGGGATCTATGTCTCGGACGATGGCGGCTGGTCGTTCCGCGAAAGCAAGGGCGTCAAGCCGTCCAGCTTTGGCTTTGGCGTGGCGGTGCATCCGACCGACCCGGACCGCGCCTGGTTTGCCCCGGCGCAAAAGGATCAGTTCCGCGTGCCGGTGGATGGCAAGCTGGTCGTCACCGAAACCCGCGACGCCGGGGTCAGTTTCGTCGCCCATGATCGCGGTCTGCCGCAGGGGCCGGCCTGGGATCTGATCTATCGCCATGCCTTTGTGATCGACGCCACCGGCACCCGGCTGGCCATGGGATCGACCACCGGCAGCCTGTGGGTGTCGGGCGATGGCGGCGCATCATGGACCCATGTCAGCGCGCATCTGCCGCCCATCGCCGCCCTGGCCTTTGCCCCCTGACGCCCCAACCCCGCTTGACCGCGCGCGCCATCCCCCCTATGCCCCGAACGTCGGTTCAGGAGGGCTATCATGGGCTTTAAAATGGGGATTGTCGGGTTGCCGAACGTGGGGAAATCCACCCTGTTCAACGCCCTGACACGGACAGCGGCGGCGCAGGCTGCCAACTTTCCGTTCTGCACAATCGAACCCAATGTGGGCGAGGTTGCGGTGCCCGATGCGCGGCTGGACAAGCTGGCCGCCATCGCCGGATCCAAGCAGATCATCCCGACCCGCATGACCTTTGTCGATATCGCCGGTCTGGTGCGCGGCGCTTCCAAGGGTGAAGGTCTGGGCAATCAGTTTCTGGCCAATATCCGCGAATGCGACGCGGTGGCCCATGTTCTGCGCTGTTTTGAAGATGGCGACATCACCCATGTCGAGGGTCGGATCGACCCGGTGGCCGACGCCGAAACCATTGAAACCGAGCTGATGCTGGCCGATCTGGACTCGGTTGAGCGGCGCTTGACCAGTCTGGCGAAAAAGCTGCGCGGCGGCGATCAGGATGTGCAGGATCAGGACCGGCTGCTGAAACAGGCCCTTGCCGCGCTGTCGGACGGGCGGCCTGCCCGCACGATCAAGGTGGCCGAGGATGACGAAAAGCAGTGGCGGATGTTGCAGCTGCTGACCTCAAAACCGGTGCTGTATGTCTGCAACGTTGAAGAGGCCTGCGCGGCTTCTGGCAACAGCCAGTCTACCCGTGTGGCGCAGATGGCGGCGGCGCAGGGGGCGGCTTCGGTCGTCATCTCGGCCCGGATCGAGGAAGAGATCAGCCAGCTTGCCCCTGACGAAGCCGCGATGTTTCTGGAGGAAATGGGCCTGCATGAGGCGGGTCTGGACCGGCTGATCAAGGCAGGCTACGCGCTTTTGGGCCTGCGGACCTATTTCACCGTCGGCCCGAAAGAGGCCCGCGCCTGGACCATCGAAGCGGGCTGGCTGGCCCCCCGGGCGGCCGGGGTCATTCACGGCGATTTCGAGAAGGGGTTCATCCGGTCCGAAACGGTCGCCTATGACGACTATATCGCCGGGAACGGCGAGACGGGGGCCAAGGAAGCCGGAAAGTTCCGGGTCGAAGGCAAGACCTATGAGGTCAAGGACGGCGATGTGCTGCATTTCCTGTTTAGTGGCTGAAAAAGCCCCCCCACCCCATCCCTCCCCCACGAGGGGGGCGGGGGGCGTCCAGATCTGGACGGTTTGGGTTATTGATTATGATCAATGGGTTGGGGGTTTGCGTTATTAGTTTGGTAAGATTTGACCAATGTTGCGACAGAGTCAGTCATGCCCTGACCTGCGGCGGACCGAGGTTCGCCCCGGATCCACCCCAGTTCGCTGGATCGCCGCCCGCATTGGCATGGCAGTTCGTCCCCACGCCGGGTTCGGTGACCTCCCACCAATCCGGCTCTAGGAACATCAGAACGTCGGGATCGTAGGTGCGGGCGTTGAGGTATTGCAGGCTGGCGTCGGCGTCGAACCGCTCGCCGATCCAGCCTTTGGACACCGGGCCATCCACATTCCCGGCCAGCGTGAACGTCGGGTAGGACGTGCCATAGGGCCGATAGACCCGCCGTTCGGTCTTTAGCCCCCGGTCATCGCCCGGCGTGCCGACAATGTTCTGGCCGTCCTGACCACCCATTCCGCTAGGGGCGCGCTGCGGCGGCTGGTCGATCTGGGCGTGCCGGAGTTTCTGGCCCGCGACGTTCTGCGCGGGGTTCTGGGGCAGAGGCTGGGGGTGGTGAGTTGCCCGGCCTACGGCGGAGCGGGCTGCGGGGCTTGTGGGGGGAGCGGGGCGGTGGGCCGCCGGGTGGAGGCGGAGTTGTGGCTTGGGTGAGGGGGGAATAGTGTCCAGATCTGGACGGTTTGGGTTGTGGTTTAGGATCAATGGTTTGAGGGTTGACGTTAACCGGACTGAAAGGATTGAGGGGGGCGGGTATGAGCAGGCCTTTGGGGCAGCAAGACGAAGAGTCGAGTTGCACCCCGACCTACAACTCGCCCCCCCCCCCCCCC
>JANNBI010000063.1:0-5385 GCA_031385345.1 Paracoccaceae bacterium
AGGCGACAGCCTTTGTCACCAAACTGCGCCAGATCCTACGCTATTTGGGCACCTGCGATGGCAATATGCAGAACGGCAATCTGCGCGCCGATGTGAACGTGTCGGTCTGTCGCCCCGGGCAGTATGAGAAATATCAGGCCAAACAGGACTTTTCACATCTGGGCACGCGCTGCGAGATCAAGAACATGAACTCCATGCGGTTCATGTCGCAAGCCATTGATTATGAAGCGCGCCGTCAGATTGCCATTCTGGAGGATGGTGGGGCGGTTGTGCAGGAAACCCGGCTTTATGATCCCGACAAGGGCGAAACCCGGTCGATGCGGTCCAAGGAAGAGGCGCATGATTACCGCTATTTCCCCTGCCCGGACCTGCTGCCGCTGGAACTGGATCAGGCTTGGGTTGATGATATCGCTGCTGCGATGCCCGAACTGCCGGATGCCAAAAAGGCGCGGTTCATCGCGGATTTCGGCCTGACCGATTATGACGCCAATGTGCTGACCGCCGAACTGGACTCGGCGTCGTTCTTTGAAGCCGTGGCGCAGGGTCGTGACGGCAAGATCGCCGCCAACTGGGTTATAAACGAGCTGTTTGGCCGCCTGAACAAACAAGGTCTGGCGATTGCCGACAGTCCGCTGTCGGCGGGTCAGTTGGGCGGGATGCTGGATCTTCTGGCCAAGGGCGAGATCACCGGCAAGATGGCCAAGGATTTGTTCGAAATCCTCTGGACCGACGGCGGCGATCCTGCCGAACAGGCCGACAAGCACGGCATGAAGGCCGTCACCGACACCACCGCGATCGAGGCCGCGTTGGACGCCCTGATTGCCGCCAATCCCGGTCAGGTCGAAAAGGCCAAGGTCAATGCCAAATTGGCGGGCTGGTTCACCGGGCAGGTGCTGAAATCCACCGGGGGCAAGGCCAATCCTGCGGTCGTCGGCCAGATGGTCGCGCAAAAGCTGGGGCTTTAGCCGTGCTGAAACCCTACCGCGCCGAAGCCGGGCATCTGATCTTTGGCGCCGATCCTGCGCAGGCGGTCTGGATTGATCTGACCGCCCCCAGCCCCGATCAGGTGGCTTTGGTGCGCGCCATGGGTGTGGATGTGCCCAGCCTTGACGACATGGAAGAGATTGAGATTTCGAACCGTCTGTACCGTGAATCGGGCTTGGATTATATGACCATTGTGATCCCCTCCATCGGGTTGGGCGATACGCCGGTCACCGGCCCGGTCTGCTTTGTTCTGGGCAAGGACCGGCTGGTTTCCGTGCGGTATCAACGCTTTCGTCCGTTCGAAACCTATCCCACGCGCGCGGACAAGACCGGGCCGGGCTGCAATGCGCCCGACTTGATTTTTCTGGGTTTGATCGAGGAAATCACCGGCCGCATCGCGGATATTCTGGAAGGGGCGGGCAAGGCGCTGGACGGGCTGATGCGAGAGGTCTTTGCGCCGGGGCCGGGGGTCGATGGCCCGAAAGTCCTGCAATCCAATCTGGAAAAGACCGGGTTGCAATCGGAAATTGTCGCCAAGGTGCAGCTGTCGCTTCTGACCATCGAACGGGCGCTGGCGTTTTATCAACACTCCATCGCGGACCGTCCCAACCACGAGGCGCAGCGCGCCTCGGTGGTGGGTCTGCTGGCCGATCTGCGGTCCTTGTCGGTGCATGGCGATTACCTGTCAAACCGCGTCTCGCAAGCGACCGAGGCGACGCTTGGCATGATCAACCTTGCCCAGAACGCCGACGTGCGCAGCCTGTCGGTGGTGGCGGTGCTGTTTTTGCCGCCGACGCTAATTGCCAGCATTTACGGGATGAACTTTCGGGTGATGCCGGAACTGGATCAATACTGGGGCTATCCGCTGGCCATCGGGCTGATGGTCTTGTCGGCGGCGATTGCTTGGGCGGTGTCAAAATGGAAAGGCTGGCTGTGATGGACGCACAAACCGCGACGACGGGGACGATTTTGGTTACCGGGGCCGGGTCCGGAATCGGGCGGGCGACGGCGCGGGCCTTTTTGGCGGCGGGCTGGCGGGTGGCTCTGATGGGCCGCCGACGGGAGGCTTTGGCCGAAACCGCCGCCGATCATCCCGCCCTGATCCTGCCCTGCGATGTGACCGACCCCGCGCAGGTGGACGTCGCCTTTGCCGATCTGAAGGCCGACTTTGGCCGCTTGGACGTGCTGTTCAACAATGCCGGCATCTCGGCCAAGGCCGCCCCGATTGACGAAATTCCTGTGGCCGAATGCCTGGCGGTCAATGCCACCAATATCAACGGCATGTTTTTTTGCGCCCGTGCCGCCTTTGGCCTGATGCGCCGCCAGACGCCTCAAGGCGGGCGGATTATCAACAACGGCTCGATTTCGGCGCATGTGCCAAGACCCGGCTCTGCGCCCTATACCATGTCCAAACATGCGGTGACGGGGCTGACCCGGACCCTTGGCCTTGATGGCCGCGCCTTCAACATCGCTTGCGGACAGATCGACATTGGCAACGCCATGACCGATATGGCGGCGGGGTTTACCACGGGTGCAATGCAGGCCGATGGTCAGGTTCGGGTCGAACCGGTGATGGATGTGACCCATGTCGCAGAGGCGGTTTTGCACATGGCCCGTCTGCCGCTGGCGGTGAACATTCCCTTCATGACCCTGATGGCGCGGGATATGCCGTTTATCGGGCGCGGCTGATCAGGTCGGACGGCAGAACAGGTCATAGACCACTTCAACCAGACGGGCAGCGCGGGGATCCGCGATGGAGTAATACACCGCTTTGCCGTCGCGTCGGGTGGTGACCAGCCCATCCTGCCGCAGCCGGGCGAGTTGCTGGCTGACCGCAGCCTGTCGCGCGCCCAACAAATCCTCCAGCTCTGTGACCGATTTTTCGCCGCCCGACAGATGACACAGCGTCATCAGACGACCCTCATGCGACACAGCTTTCATCAGGGACGCCGCCGCTTCGGCCTGTCGCCCCATGACACCACACCGCGCCTCCGGTCCCGGACTTGGGCAGGCCACACTTGGCGCTACTGCGAAACGTTCGGCCAAAATCAACCCCTTGGTCTGGACAAGGCTGCTGTCTAGCATGGCAGATAGTCCTTGGCGAGTGTGGCAATCACCCCTCATCCTCTGCGTCGGTCTTGAACGCGTGCCAGATCACATCGACAAAAGCGCGGCCCAGGATCAGGGCCGATGCCGCCCCGCCGAGGGCCAAAGTAAGAAGCGTCAGGGTGGATATTGTCATGACCGCGTTTCCTTCGTCGGATCAAATGAACCATCGCCTTGTGTCAAATGCGTGGCGCGCTTTGGGCAAGTTGCCTTGGCGGCGGCGCAGCTTGGGGCTAAGGTGACGATGAAACATTGACAGGCGATGAATGATGACCCGACTTTCTGCGTTTTCGGCCCCCGGACGGTTCTGGCGCGGCAATCTGCACACCCATTCCACCCGCTCGGATGGCGTGCTTGACCCGGCAGAGGTCTGCCGCCGCTACCGCGCCGAGGGCTATGACTTTCTGGCCCTGACCGATCATTTCGTCGGGTTGTGGGATTATCCGATTGTCGACACCCTGCCGTTCCGCACCCCCGATTTCACCACCATCCTTGGTGCAGAACTGCATTCCGGCGCGATGGAAAACGGTGAGTTGTGGCATATTCTGGCCGTGGGTCTGCCGCCCGATTTCGCCCCTTCGGACACGCCCAGCTTTCTGCCGCATCCCGCGCAGGAAACCGCGCCGCAAATTGCCGCGCGGGCCGTTGCCGCCGGGGCCTTCGTGGCCATCGCCCATCCGCAATGGTCGGGGCTTAGTCTGGCCGATGGCCGGTCGTTGGCCGACATTGCCCACGCGGTCGAGATTTACAACCACGGCTGCGCCATGGGTTGCGACCGACCGGACGGCTTTGCCCTCGCGGACCAATTGTTGACCGAAGGCCATGATCTGACCCTGATCGCAACCGACGACGCCCATTTTTCCGAACCCGACCATTTCGGCGGCTGGACCATGGTCAAGGCCGAGGCGAACGAGCCGCAGGCGCTGTTGGCCGCACTGAAACGCGGCGATTTCTATGCCACCCAAGGCCCCGAACTGCGCGATGTGCGGATCGAGGGCGGCAAGCTGGTGGTTGACTGTTCTGCCGTCTCCTCGATCATCGCGATCGGATGGGGGACGGGGGCGAAGGCGGTGCATGGCGCGTCCCTGACCCATGGAGAGGTGCCTTTGGACCGGCTGAACAACTCGCCTTGGGTACGGGCAGCGGTGATTGACGCGGCGGGCAAACGGGCCTGGTCAAACCCGATCCGCACCGGGGTCAAGGCGCAGAACCCCAGAGTTTAGCTGAGTTGTTTTCATTAAAAACAAGTGGTTAGGCTACGCACTTCATGCATTACATGAAGTGTTTTACCTGCCCACCAAACACCCGCGCGCGCAGCGGGGTCGCTCCGATCCGATAGGAAAGTTCTGCCGGGTGCCGCGCTTCCCATAGGCACAGATCGGCCAGTTGCCCAGGCACGATCTGGCCCCGGTCAGTCAGACCCAGTGCCCGCGCCGCAACCGTGGTCGTGCCCAAAAGCGCCTCTTCCGGTGTCATGCGGAATAAGGTGCAGGCCATGTTCATCGCCAGCGGCAATGAGGTGATCGGCGCCGACCCCGGATTGCAATCTGTGGCCACCATCATCGCCACCCCAGCCGTGCGCAGGGCCGCGATGGGGGGCATCTGCACCTCGCGAAGGGTGTAAAACGCCCCCGGCAGGATCCCTGCGATACAGGATTTCTCCGCCATCGCCGCCACCCCGTCTGCGCCCAGATACTCGACATGGTCGCAGGACAGCGCGCCAAACTTGGCCGCCAGAACTGCGCCCTTCAGGTCCGACAGCTGCTCTGCATGCAGCTTGACCGGCAGGCCCAGACGCACCGCTTCGGCAAACAGCCGCGCGACTTGGGCGGGCGAAAAAGCGATGGTTTCGCAGAACGCATCCACCGCATCGACCAACACCTCTGCATGGGCCGCATGCAGCGAGGGAAGGGCCACTTCGGTCATATAGTCATCGGCCCGTCCCGCATATTCCGGCGGGACGGCATGGGCGGCCAGATGGGTGGTGATCACCTGCACGCGTCGCAGCCCCGCAATCCGGCGCGCTGCGCGCATCATCGTCAATTCTGCGTCGACCGTCAGGCCATAGCCCGACTTGACTTCGATGGTCGTGGTCCCTGCGGCAATCATCTGATCAACGCGGGGCAGGGATTGCGCCAGCAGTTCCTCTTCAGATGCCGCGCGGGTGGCGGTGACGGTGGCAAGAATGCCGCCCCCGGCGCGGGCGATGTCTGCATATGACGCGCCGTTCAGCCGCATCTCGAACTCGGCCGCGCGGTTACCCGCGAACACAACATGGCTGTGGCAATCAATCAG
>JANNBI010000114.1:0-2576 GCA_031385345.1 Paracoccaceae bacterium
TCGGCGATCTGGTCGGGGGTCAGCGGCATGAGCGGGATTCCTTTGGGCGGATGGGTCGGGGGGCAGGATCGAGTCGGCGTTAAGAGACGAGTCGGGGGTCACTATATCTGGTGGGGGGGGATCCGACAAACCGCCAGATGAATGCGGGCTTTGCCGCCACGCTGGGCAGGTTTCGGGTTTTCGGTTTTGACTTGAAGGTGAATTTGCCGCAATATCCCGGCAAAACGATAAGAATGGGCAGTGATCATGCAGTATGTGAAACCTTCGCTTCTGGCGCTGATGCTTTTGGCAGCCTGTGAGGGCAATCCCTTTGTCGAGGAACCGGATGGCGGAACCGATGGCGGCGGCGGGGGAGAGACCAGCGATTTCCCTTTGACCGGCACCACGACCAATCCCTCGCGCGGCAGCGCGATCCAACGGGTCGAAAATCAGGATTCGGTCTCGGGGAATGGTTATGCGCAGGACTTTGAATATGACGCGACCAATGACACGTTTCTGGTAGATAACTTGGCCTTTGACGGCGAGAATGTGTATACGCGGGACGTTGGGTTCAACGCCTCTCCCTCGGGCGCGCCGGGGACTTTGCCCGGGACCGGGGTCAACATTTTCCGTGGCGATCAGATCGTGCGCGACAGCGACGGCGAGATTGTGGACCAGTTCGCTTACCGCGCGCTTTATGGCACTTCAACCTCGGGCCAGACGGAATTCGCCATTGTGCGCACCGGCAGCTATATTCCTTACGGCTTTGGCGGGTTTGTCTATCAGCGCAACGGCAGCGTGACCCTGCCCACCAGCGGGCAGGCGCATTTTGAAGGCGACTATTCCGCAATCCGCGATTTCGACGGGCCGGACACCATCGTCGGCGGCCTTGAATATGTGACCGGGCAGATGATTGTCGATATCGACTTTGACGACTTCAATGATGCGGGGGCGATCCGCGGGGACGGTGTCAAGGGCTATGTCTATGACCGCGAAGTGTTTGATATCAATGGCAACAATGTCACCGGGGAAATCGTCGCTGCGCTGAACGCCGATACCGGTACGGCCACCGAACTGCCGGTTCTGGTGTTCGAGGTCGGCCCCTATGTGATGAGCAGCGCCGGTGAGGTTACCGCCGGGATCAACAGCACCGCGAATGGCGAGTTGTACGAGGACGGCACCTATTACGCGGTGATTTCGGGCGATAACGCGGAGGAGATTGTCGGCATCATCGTGGTCGAAAGCCAAGACCCGCGTGACGGGATGGAGACGGTGACCGTGCGCGAAACCGGCGGCTTCATCGTTTACAACTGATGCGCGCCGCCGCTTTGGCGCTGGCCGTTGCGGCGGTTTTGGCCCCCATGGCGCAGGCCGAACCTCTGGTTCTGGATGCAACGGCGATGCGGCAACTGGCCGACAAGGCCATTGATGCCGGGTTTGGCGCGGATGCGCTTGAGATTCTGGATGCCCTGTTGCTGCGCGATCCGGCCGATGCGACGGCCCTGATCCTGCGGTCACAGGCGCTGCGGTTGCTGGGACGGTATGCCGAGGCGGAGACCGCAGCCCGGGCGGGCTATGCGACGGCGGACAGTGATGCCGGACGCTTTGGCGCGGCGATGGTTCTGGCGCAGGCGTTGTCGCTGCAAGACCGCCGGATCGAGGCGCAGTTGTGGTTGCGCCGGGCCGCGCAGGATGCCCCCAACGACCGGTTGCGCGCGCTGGCCGAACGCGATTTCGATCTGGTGCGCGCGGCCACGCCGCTGACCCTGTCCTTCGCGCTGTCGCTGACGCCGTCCAGCAATGTCAACAACGGCGCGCGCGACCCGGTGTTTGAACTGCCCGGCGGATATATCTGCCCGACCGGCTGTCTGGGTGAGGCGACCGGTGCGGCACTGGCGCTGTCGGGGTTGCAAGGGGCGGTGGGGGCGGGCGCGCAGTATCGTTGGCACGACAGCCAGACCGCGCAGGGCGTTGTTTCGGCCACGTTAAGCCACGGATTTGTGGTCTTGTCGCCCGATGCCAAGGCGCTGGCCCCGGCCAGCAGGGCGGGCGATTTCGCCGTCACCAGTCTGGATTTTGGCCTGTCCGAAAGCCGCTATGCG
This sequence comes from Paracoccaceae bacterium, assembly GCA_031385345.1. Classification (GTDB taxonomy): domain Bacteria; phylum Pseudomonadota; class Alphaproteobacteria; order Rhodobacterales; family Rhodobacteraceae; genus CAIYZT01. The sequence continues at coordinate 2,082 of JANNBI010000114.1, forward strand.
GCCGGGTCGGGGGCGATTTACAAGCTGGCGCTGAACGCCGGGCGGGTCTGGTATGGCGGCACGCCCTTAAGCGATTATGCGGCGGCAGAGATTTCCTTGACCTTGCCGGTCAGCGAGAGCCTGACGCTGAACGGCGCGGTGTCGCGGCAGGTTCAAGCCTCGGCGGTCAGCGGGGATCTGACGGGCAGGCTAAGCGATGGCAGTTTTGGCGCGCAGCTGCGGCTGGCCGGGGGCGATATGATCGGGGCCGAGGTGTCGGTCGGCATGACGCAGGCGCCAAGCGCCTTTTCGGAAAATCAGCGCCAGTCGGTTTCTTTGCGCTGGCAGGCGGGGCAGCCGGTCTGGGGGCTGGGACTGTCCGCCGTGGCGCGGGTATCGGCGCTGCGCTATGACACCTCACTTTATTCCTTTGACGGGCGGCAGGATCTGGGGGCCAATCTGTCGGTTTCTGCCGAGGTTGAGGCGCTGGATTATATGGGTTTCGTGCCGGTGATC
>JANNBI010000124.1:0-14067 GCA_031385345.1 Paracoccaceae bacterium
GCCTTGAGCGCCGAGATACCGCTTTCCACCACCTTGCGGTTCGGCTTGCCCGAAATCGCCACGACCAGACCCACACCGCAAGACGAATGCTCGTCCTCTTCGCGGTACAGTGAATGCGTGTTCATATAGGCGCGCTTGGCCTCTTCGTCGCGCATATAGGCGGCTGCCATGTCGTCATCATGCTGGGTCATGGCTTACTCCTTCGGGATTGGCGTTCAGGGTCGCTTCGAATTCGGGGCCGGTCAGGCGTTCATGCTGTCCGGGCGAAACGATATAGTCGGCATCGTCGTCCCGCAGTTGAAACCACAAGCCCTCGCCGCACAGACAGCCGCCCGTGCGCGAGGTTTGCGTCTGGTGGGCCTTAGTACCGGACATGCACCAGATCCTCTTGCGGCACCCCCGACATCACCGCGTCGCAGTCGAATATCGGCTGGGTGGCTTCGAACCCCTTGTCGCCGGGAAAGGCGAAATCGACCGGGTGACCATCCATCGGTTGCCAGGTTTCCCCGTCCCACCATTCCGAGGTTCCGGCGATAAAGGTTCGCGGTTCCTTCAGAATGTATTCATTGCCGCGCGACTGCCGCAGGATCGCGCCCTCGTCGTCGGTTTCGGTGTATTCGTATTCTGTCCGCTCCAGCGTGACGCCGTCGATGGTCACGGTTTCGCCGGTCAGGCGGTCAAAGCCGGTGACATTGGTATGCTCACCGTTGTCTTTGGACAGCGAAAAGGTGAACCCGTCATAGCCGGTTTCCAACAAGGCCGAGGCCGAGGCCGGATCCGCCGGATTTGGGTCCAGCGTCTGAACCACACCGTCGCCCAGATCTATGGATTCGATCCACTGGGTTTCGCTGTCCACCATGCTTTTGTAAAACGGGCCTTCGTGATCGTAATCCACCCGGAACAGGTCGGTTGGATTGGCCGAGCAGCTGTAATAATTCGCCACATAGCAGCCGCGCGACTGCACGGTCATCACCGATTGGCACCCTTCGGGGGCCTTGAAACCGCCAGCGATGGCAGGCGAGGCAAAGAGCAGGGGCAAAAGAGCAAGAGCTTTCATCACAATACCTTTCCGGGGGATCAGGCCCCTACTCTGCCGCAACTGCCGGGGCTGCGGCCAGATAGTCGAGGATAGCATCGGCGGCTTCGCGCCCGTCGCGAATGGCCCAGACCACCAAAGACGCGCCGCGCACGATATCGCCCGCCGCATAGACGCCGGGCAGGCTGGTGGCATGGCTGCGGAAATCGGCCTTGATCGTGCCCCAGCGGGTGACGGCCAGATCAGGCACGCCCCACAGGGTCGGGATCGCCTCGGGTTCAAAGCCCAACGCCTGGATCACCAGTTCGGCGGGTTCGACATAATCCGCGCCCTCGATCACCTCGGGCGCTTGGCGGCCACTGGAATCGGGCGCGCCCAGACGCATTTTTTGCACCATCACACCGTCCACCACCATCCCGCCAGTGAATCCCTTGGGCGCCGACAGCCAGACGAAATCCACGCCCTCTTCTTCGGCGTTCTGCACTTCGCGTTGGCTGCCCGGCATGTTGGCCTTGTCGCGGCGGTACAGGCATTTCACGCTGACAGCGCCTTGCCGGATCGCGGTGCGGACGCAGTCCATCGCCGTGTCGCCGCCGCCGATCACCACCACCCGCTTGCCAGCGGCATTCAGCGTGCCATCGTCAAATTCAGGCACATCATCGCCAAAACTTTTGCGGTTGGAGGCCGTCAGATAGTCCAAGGCCCGCACGATGCCCGCAGCCCCCACACCCGGCGCTTCGATGTCGCGCGCCTTGTAGACGCCGGTCGCAATCAGCACCGCATCATGCTGGCCGCGGATCGCGTCAAAGGACAGATCCTCGCCAACGCGGCAGTTCATCACGAATTGCACGCCCGCCAGTTCCAGCTGTTCTATGCGCTGCATGACAACCGGTTTTTCCAGTTTGAACCCCGGAATGCCATAGGTCAGCAAGCCCCCCGCGCGGTCATAGCGGTCATAGACCGTCACCTGCACGCCGCGCCGCCGCAGCACATCCGCCGCGGCCAGACCGCCCGGACCTGCCCCGATGATGCCCACACTTTCGGCGCGCTCGATCAGGGGTTTGATCGGCTTGACCCAGCCATTTTCCCAAGCCGTGTCGGTCAGGTATTTTTCAACCGAGCCAATCGTCACCGTGCCATGACCCGAGTGTTCGATCACACAATTGCCCTCGCACAGGCGGTCCTGCGGGCAGATGCGGCCACAGATTTCGGGGAAGGTGTTGGTGGCCTGCGACAGCTCATACGCTTCTTGCAATCGGCCTTCGGCGGTCAGGCGCAGCCAGTCGGGGATGTTGTTGTGCAGGGGGCAATGCGACTGACAATAGGGCACGCCGCATTGGCTGCACCGGCTGGCCTGTTCGGCAGCCTTGGAGGCGGCGAATTCGCGGTAAATCTCGTCAAAATCCTGCGCACGGTCCGAGGCGTCCCGCTTGATGGGCGTCTCTTTGGCCAAGCTTACGAATTTCAGCATCTTTTGCCCGGCCATAGTCCGCCCTCCGCTACAATCTGCGCGCGCAAGGGATACTTTGGGGCGGCCCAAAATAAAAGTCAGTAAGGTTTACCTATTTGTCGGTTTTTTTAGCGTCGGTCGCAGATTTTCTCAGATTTGATCAGAATAAAGGGAACTTATACTGACCTAACTGCCTAAAACCCCAAGGTCAGGGCCACCAGTGCCAGCGTTCCGATGATGATTCGCCACCAACCGAACAGGGCATAGCCGCGGCGGCTGACAAAACTCAGCAACCAGCGCACCACCAGAACCCCGGTGATGAAGGCCATCACAAAGCCGATGGCAATTTGATTCCAGGCGGTGAAATCAAGGACATCGCGGTTTTTCAGCAGGTCATAGCCAACGGCGGCGGCCATGGTGGGCAGCGACAGAAAGAACGAAAACTCCGCCGCCGCGCGCTTGTCCACGCCCAAAAACAAAGCGCCGACAATCGTGGCCCCCGACCGCGACACGCCGGGGATCATCGCAAGCGTTTGGCAAAACCCGATCAGCAGCGCCTTGCGCAGCGGCAGGGCCATGGCGTCATGTTCCACCGGTTCCGGGGTAAACCGGTCCACCACCACCAGCACGACGCCGCCAAGGATCAGCATGACCGCGATCAGCCGGGGTGTTTCGAACAGCACGGTCTTGATGAAATCATGCGCCAACACGCCGATCACGGCGGCCGGCAGAAAGGCCAGCGCCACCGACACCACAAAACGCAGACTGGCCGGATCCTTGTGCATGGTGGAAAACACCTGCCAAAGCCGCGCCGCATAGACCACCATCAGCGCCAGAACCGCGCCCAGCTGGATCACGACCTCAAAGGTCTTTCCCGCCGACTGGAACCCCAGAAAATGCGAGGCCAGCAGCAAATGCCCGGTGGAGGATACGGGAATGAACTCTGTCAGGCCTTCCAGCAGACCCAGCAGCGCCGCGATCAAACTGTCGCCCATGCCCTAGATCTTGCGCAGGTTCTTGGCCGATTCCTTGATGGCCGCATATTGGCCAGAGGGGCGGAAGCGCCACAGATATTCCGGGATCACCGCGCCAATGGCTGTCGGAACGATCCCCAGATCGGCCAGTCCCCTGGCCCCCGGTGACACCACATTGTCGGCCATCAGGCTGGTGACCTGATCGCGCGTCAGGATCTTGTTCTTGAACAGCCCCAGCGTCAGCGCCGACAGGGCATCAAGGCTGGTCCCCATGATCCGCCCGACAAAGAACGGCAGGTTGATCACCAGACGGCGGCGGCGGATCACACCCAGCATGGTGTGGATCAGGCCGGACAGGCTGCCCGCCTCGGGTCCGCCAAGTTCGTAGATGCCGGCGGGGGCCGTCCCCAACACGCCCATGACGGCGGCTTGCGCCACGTCATCCACATGCACCGGCTGGAATTTGGTCTTGCCACCGATCAGCGGCAGGATCGGCCCCATCCGCGTCATCCCGGCGAAGCGGTTGAAAAACCCGTCCTCGGTGCCGAAAATCACCGAAGGCCGCAGAATGACCGCGCTGGGAAAGGCGGCCAAAACCGCCGCCTCGCCCTGACCTTTGGATTGGGAATACAGGCTGGCACCGTTCACATCCGCCCCGATGGCCGAGATCTGGACAAGGTTGGTGACGCCCTGCCCGGCGGCGATGCGGGCAATGCGGCCCGCACCCGTTGCCTGCACCGCATCAAAATTGTTCTTGCCGCCCCGGTCAAAGGTGCCGACGCAGTTCACCACCGCATCCGCCCCAAGCAACGCCGCCCGGACCGAGGCATCGTCACGAATGTTGCAGAACACCGGTTCCACCTGCCCGACCGCGCCGTAGGGCCGGACAAACAAAGCCTCATTCGGGCGACGGACGGCAACCCGGACGCGCCAGCCCTCTTTGGCCATACGCCGCGCGATATAGCGCCCGACAAACCCCGAGCCGCCGAAAATTGTGACCAGTTTTGACATCCGCGCGGCCCCTTTGGCATCTGCAAGCACTGCATCTGCATAGCTTTCCCCCCGCTGCCGGGCAAGAGCCAAGCGCGCGACGCCTCTGCGACGAATTTTCCGGTTCAAGCCCGCGAACCCCGTTGACTCCCCCCCGGCGGTTCAGTAGATCGCTCCCACGACACTTGCCCTGGTGGCGGAATTGGTAGACGCGCTGGTTTCAGGTACCAGTGTTGCAAGACGTGGAGGTTCGAGTCCTCTCCTGGGCACCATCGTTCCGAAGAAAACCCCGCAACATCAACATGTTGCGGGGTTTCTTGTTTTTTTATCCACCCCTCAGTCCACCTTATTGTCTTTGTTGGATGCAATACCTGGTGTCGAGCAGACTTCAGAAAACTTCGACTCCCATAACCTTCATCAACCGCGCGACTGTGCAGCGGGCCACGACGAAGCCCTCAGGTCACACCTGACAGAAGATTGCCGGTCTGCCGCATGTGGCCCTCGGTTGCTTGAGCGAAAGTCCGACTGGCAGCTTTGGGCGGAGAGCGGCCTTTCGGCAGAAACGGTGTTGTGTGCCGCTACAGCAGAAGCGGCCAGATGGCGAGGAGAATGGGCCAGGCGTTGAACGCTCTTTGATGCTAGTCCTTTGGTTTTTAGCTGTCAGGGAGCGAAGGCCATCACGCTGATCTGCAGCCCCGGATGCCTGCCGCTGAAGTCGCCGCTACGGGCCTAAGCTCTGTCCCGACTGATCTGCGCCTGTTGCGGTGTTTGCGAGGTCGGCGGCGTGCCCGATCAGCCCAAGTCGGTGCGCGCCGGCTTCCAAATCTCGCCTAGCAGGGCTTCGAACAGCCGAGCAACCGCCTCGGCGCCTGGGTCGACATTGCCCTTCAGGTTGTCGGCATTCAAATAGGCGGCGCGGCCGGCCTTGGCTGATGACAGGGTTGCGGTGTAATCGGCACCCCTGCGTGCGGCGGCAGCGGCCGCAGGAAGGCCGTCATCCAGCGCCGCAAGTGCCGGGTGCAGCGCGTCGATCATGGTTCGATCCCCCGGCTTTGCCCCGCCGATTTCCTGCATGCGCTCCAACCCTGCTTGCAGCGCGGCGCGCATATTCAGCCCGCTGGAGGAGGCATCGCCCGCGGCGGCGAAGAAGATCGCAAGAAGCACCCCAGATGATCCGCCCATTGTCTGGCTCAGTTCCAGTCCGATGGCGCGATACAACTGGGTAGGATCGGCAAGGGGCAGGTTGTCCATCGCGTCAATCAGGGCGCCCGCGGCACCGGCAAGGGTGGACCCTGTATCGCCGTCGCCGGATTTGGCATCCAGCGCGTTCAGGTCCGCCTCCATTGCTATCATGATGTTGCAGCAACGTACCAGAAATTCGCGTGTGGCCTTGTGGTCAGAGGCCAGCGGGCGGATGGGCGCAAGACCGTCCGGAAGCGCGAGTTTCAACGGCTCTGTGACAAGCTGGCATCCCGGCCAGGCCGACATCGCAACCTTGCCAAGCAACCCGTCCTCGTCTTCCGGGGTCAGTGGCAGGATCGAGACCGACACCCCGCGCATGTCGAGAGAGGTCATCATTGCCGCCGGACCGACGATATACTTTATCTTCTTGCCCAGACCCGAGCGCAGAAGTTCGTAGCCCAGAACAGACATTTCCAGGACCGATGCAGCGCCAAGGTTGTTCAGCAAGGCGACATAGGACGCATCGTCAGCCTGGGTGGTCAGTTTTTCGATCATTGCCGCCATCGCCTGTTCGGCGTCGGTAAAGTCGATCTGCTGAACGCCGGGCTCACCATGAATGCCCAGACCCAGTTCGGCCTTGCCCTTAGCGATGCGGTCTTCCTTGGCTGAGCCAGGCACCGTGCAGGTGTCCAGCGACATTCCGATTGATCTTGTGCCCGCGATTACCCGTTCGGCGGCGCGGGTCACTGCGGCAAGGTCATGGCCCTTTTCGGCAAGGTCACCGGCGATCTTGTGGACAAAAAGGGTTCCAGCAAGGCCGCGTGATTGCGGCAGGTGGGGCAAGGCGATGTCATCATCGACGATCACCATGCTGACCTTCAGGCCAAACGCGCGGGCGCGTTCGGCGGCAAGGCCAAAGTTCAGCCGGTCGCCGGTATAGTTCTTCACCACCAGAAGGCAGCCCGCAGGTCCGGTCACGGCCAATATCCCGGCCAGAACCGCATCGACGGAAGGCGAGGCGAACACATCGCCGCACACCGCTGCTGTCAGCATGCCCGGTCCGACAAATCCGGCATGGGCCGGTTCATGTCCTGATCCGCCGCCCGAGACCAATGCCACACGGGATTTGTCCCAGTCGGCGCGCAAGACCACCCGGATATGCGGGTATCCGTCAAGCCGCACAAGTCGTCCGCCAGAGGCCATGATGGTGCCGTCAATCGCCTCGGTGACGATGTTTTCGCGCTTGTTCATGAATTGCGTCATCGTGGGGTCCTCACAGGATGCGTGCGCCGGTGGCGTCAAAATAGAAGGGGTGTTGCGGCTTGATCTTGACGATGTCACCGGCCTGCAGCGTGGTGTGCGCATCGGTTACCGTGATCAGATCGTGGTGGTTGAACGACAGGTGCAGCCTGGTCTGGTCGCCCAGATGTTCGACCCGTTTGACTAGACTGTCCTGTCCCTCGCCCTGTCCTATCTGTTCCGGACGCAGTCCGATCTTTGTCGCGGCATGCGGCGCGGGCCCGAAAAGGTCAGCGGGCAGAATGTTGATGTGCGGCTGGCCCAGGCGCCCGGCGGCATAGATGCTGACCGGCTGTTCATAAATCTCGCGCGGGGTGCCGAACTGCACCAGGCGGCCCCGGTCCAGCACACCGACATGGGTAGCCATCGTCATCGCTTCGACCTGATCATGGGTCACATACAGGAAGGTGGCCCCCAGATTGGCCTGGATATTCTTCAATTCGATGCGCAGGTCGGCCCGCAGTTTGGCGTCAAGCGAGGACAGCGGTTCGTCCATCAGGTAGACGGCCGGGTTGCGCACCAGCGCGCGACCGATAGAGACGCGCTGCATCTCTCCCCCCGACAAGGCTGTCGCCTTGTTGTCCAGCTTGTGCGAGATTTGCAGGATTTCCGCGACCTCGGCCACCTTGCGGGCGATTTCGGGTTTCGGGGTGCGCAAAAGTGGAGATTTCAGCGGGAATTCCATGTTCTCGCGCACCGTCAGATGCGGGTAAAGCGAGTATTGCTGGAACACCATCGCGACATTGCGCTGGGCTGGTGTCAGCCCGCGCATCGGCTGATCACCGATAAACACCTCTCCGGTGTCGGGATTGTCCAGTCCCGACACCATGCGCAGCATCGTGGTCTTACCCGCGCCGGTGGGGCCGAGCAGCACCACGAAGGACCCGTCCGGCACGGTGATCGACATGTCCTGCAGCGCGGTGGTCGCGCCAAAGGTCTTGGTCACGCCTTGCATGCGTACTTCAGCCATGATTCAGCACCTTCTGGTTTGCTGTCGAGATCAGCGCATGACCGTTGGCCGCAAAAAGCGTGATAGAACGGCGATCGAACTGCAATCCCGTGGTGTCGCCGATCCGAACCGGGGTCTGCGACGCGGTGCGCGCCTTGATCTGGCCATGGGCGCTGTCCAGCGTGATGATCTGCGTGGTTCCCAGATATTCCGAGGCCACAATCCGACCGCGATAGTCGGCCGCATCTTGCAGATGCACATGTTCGGGGCGCACGCCAAGCGTCAGAGTGCCTTCGGCACCGCTGAGCATTTCGGGGATGGCAATCTGTGTGCCCGAAAGGGTGACCGTGTCACTCCCATTGCCGACCATCCCGTCAAACGGCAGCAGATTCATGGCGGGCGACCCGATGAACCTTGCGACAAAGGTCGTGGCAGGCCAGTCGTAGATCTGTTGCGGCCGACCGAACTGTTCGACGACGCCGTGGTTCATCACCACGATCTTGTCACCCATCTGCATCGCCTCCAGCTGGTCATGCGTCACGTAAACCGTGGTTGCGCCCATCCGGTCATGCAGGGCCCGCAACTCACCAGCCATATGCTCACGGAACTCGGCATCCAGCGCGCCAAGGGGTTCATCCATCAGAAAGCAGGCCGGGTCGCGGACGATGGCGCGACCAAGCGCCACGCGCTGACGGTCGCCGCCGGAAAGCCCGCCGACGGGTTTGTCCAGAAGGTCGGAAATCCCCAGTATCTGCGCCACCTCGGCGACCTTTGCGCGCACCTTGTCGCGAGGCATGCCCTGACTGATCAGCGGATACGAGATGTTGCGGCGCACGTTCATGTGCGGATACAGCGCGAACATCTGGAACACGAAGGCGATGTCGCGCTGACTGGCGGGCTTCTGGCTGACCTCTTCGCCGTTGATGTAGATCTCGCCCGAGGTAGGCAGTTCCAGCCCTGCGATCATCCGCAGGGTGGTGGTCTTGCCACATCCCGAAGGGCCAAGAAGCATGAAAAACTCACCGTCCTCGATGGTGAAACTTGACGACTGGACGGCGGTGAAGGCACCGAATTCCTTGCGGATGTTCTTTATGACGATCTGGGCCATGCCTCTACTCCGGGAAATGGCTAACGATGATGAACATGACGGTTCCGATCAGCGTCACGACGAAGGAGTAGGTGAACAGCACCATGGCGAAGGGTTGCATCAGCATGACCACGCCAAGGGCGATCAGGATGGTGGCCAGCATTTCCCAGGGCCCACGGCGAAAGCGCAACAAGCCGTTGATAAAGGTGTTCATTTGCGCACCGCCCCGAACGTGATCCCGCGCAACAGATGTTTGCGCAACAGGATGGTGAAGACCATGATCGGCACCAGAAACAGCGTGGCTCCGGCGGCGACGGCGGGCCAGTCCTTGCCGCCCGCGCCGATGATCGTGGGAATGAAGGGCGGCGCGGTTTGGGCGGTTCCCGATGTCAGCAGCGCCGCAAAGGCGTATTCGTTCCACGCAAAGATCAGGCAGAAGATGGCCGTTGACGCAATCCCTGTGGCGGCCTGCGGCAACACGACCTTGTAGAACGCCTGGAACCTTGTGTAGCCGTCGATCAGCGCGGCCTCTTCGTATTCCACCGGAATCTCGTCGATGAAGCCTTTCAAAAGCCAAACCGACAGCGACAGGTTGACCGCCGTATACAGCAGGATCATCCCCAGCCGCGTGTCGCTGAGGCCAAGTTCGCGGTACATCAGGAAGATTGGAATGGCGACCGCGATGGGAGGCATCATCCGGGTAGACAGGATGAAGAACAGCAGATCATCCTTCAGCGGGACCTTGAAACGGCTGAACGCATAGGCGGCGATTGTGCCAAGGAACACCGAAAGAAAGGTCGACCCAAAGCCGATCACGACCGAGTTCATGAACCGTTCGCCATAGCGCGACGGGCCGGTGATCACCATGTCGTAGCTGCGCACGATCTTGTCGTACCATGTCGTGGGATCACCGAGGGCTGCAAGGTCTTCGGGGGCAAGACGGGTGCGCGAGGTGAACAGGTTCACATAGCCTTCCAGCGAGGGCGTGAACAGAACCTTGGGCGGATAGGCAATCGCGTCAGACGGGGTCTTGAACGCGGTCGCGATGATCCAGATCAACGGGACGAGGGTCAGGGCGGCATAGCTGATCACCAGAATGCCTGCGATCCATTTCTGCCGGTTTGAGGGTTCGGTGATGGAATAGCTCATCTGTCTTTGACCTTGTTCAGGGCTTTCACATAGATCGAGGCCAGCCCGAAGACGGTCACGAACAGGATGACGGCATAGGCCGAGGCATAGCCGGTGCGCCATTTTTCAAAAGCTTCGCGCTTGAGGTCGATCGAGGTCAGCAAGGTCGTTGACCCGGGCCCGCCCCCAGTAAGCTGCACAACAAGATCGAACATCTTGAAATTCTCGATCCCCCGGAACAGCACGGCCAGCATCAGGAACGGCAGTGCCATCGGGATCGTGATGGTCCAGAATTGCCGCCATTTGCTGGCGCGGTCGCATTCGGCTGCCTCATAAATGCTGGACGGAATCGAGCGCAGCCCAGCAAGGCAGATCAGCATCACAAAGGGCGTCCACATCCAGGTGTCTACGATCACGATCGCCCACGGGGCAAGTGCCACCTCGCCGATCATCGAAAAGCTGGCGGGATCGGCGCCGGTCAGGAACTGGACGAAGTAGTTGAAAAGGCCGATCTGCGGTTGGTAAAGGAAGGTCCAGAAGTTGCCGACCACGGCGGGTGAAAGCATCATCGGCAACACGATCAGTGTGGTCCAAAGGTCGTTGCCGCGAAATTTCTTGTTGATCAGGTAGGCCAGCGTAAAGCCGATTAGCACCTGCAGCAGGATCGTCCAGATCAGGAAATGCGCGGTGGCTTGCAGCGATGTCCAGGTGTCTTCGTCGGTCAGGATTTTCTGGTAGTTTTCGAACCAAATGAATTCGACCTCGTTGTTGGGTCGGTTGGTGCGAAAGTTGGTCATGCTAAGCCGAATGGTCCAGATCAGCGGAAAGATGTTGACCGCCAGCAGCAGAAAGATCGTCGGCGCGACAAACAGCCACGCGATGGTTCGGTCGGACAGCCCCCGAATGCGGTGAGCCAATCTTGGCGGCGTAGCGGCTGCTACGCGTTGGGCTATGGGATCGGACATGGGTTGAGCTTTCGCTTGGGCACTATTTGACAAGTGTGCGAGACCCGATTGGCCCTCAAGAGCCTCGCGCAGGTGCCGCCCGCCACAGGGAGATCGTAGCGAGCGACAGTTCTGTTCAGATCGAAGGGATCAGTACTTCCCTTCTTCCTCGAAAGTCTCGGCCCAGTCTGCGGCCAAGCCGTCAAGCGCTTCTTTCGCGGTGCCATTGCCAGCCACGACATAGTCGTGGAACCGCTCCTGCGATGCCTGCAGAAGGGTCGCATACGCCGGCTCGGCCCAGAAGTCCTTCACGATGGCCATGCTGTCCAAGAACGTCTGCGCATAGGGCGCGCTGGCGACAAAGCCCGGATCCTCGACCACGGCGCGCAAGGCCGAGAAGCCGCCGAGTTTCCACCACTTGGCCTGCACTTCAGGCTGTGCGAACCATTTGATGTAGGTCAGCGCAGCTTCCTGCTTTTCCGAGGCCGCCACAACCGAGATGCCCTGCCCGCCCAACTGTGCGAACTTGTCGCCGTTGGGACCAGCGGGGTTGGCGAAGTAGCCGGTCACATCACCGCCGACGGCAGCATCGGTGTCAAAGCCGGGCCAGGTAAAGGCAAAGTTCATCTGCATGGCTACCTGCCCCGATTTGTACGCATCGACGCCTTCGCCCATATAGCTGTTGGACGAACCGGGTGGGACGCAGCAATCATAGAGCGCCTTGTAATACTCGAGGCCCGCGATGGCCCCCTCAGAGTTCACAAAGCCTTCCATGTCATAGGGCTTGTCGGGGTTGTCGTATTTGAACCCGAAGCCGTAAAGCGTGTTCATCGCCCCCATGGTGATGCCTTCCGAGCCGCGCTCGGTGTAGATGGACGCGCCGTAGACGGTCTTGCCGTCGATGTCGCGACCCTGGAAGAACTGGGCAATGTCCATCAGCTCGGCGTAAGTCGCCGGCACGGCAAGATCGCGGCCGTACTTTTCCTTGAACTCGGCCTGGATCTCCGGGCGGGCGAACCAGTCCTTGCGATAGGTCCAGCCGACCACATCACCAAAGGCCGGCAGCGACCAGTAGTTCGGCGTGCCCTTTGGCCATTCGGAATAGCCGGTCACGGTGGCGGGGATGAAGGCATCCATCGAGATACCGTTGGCGTCGAAGAAGTCGTTCAGCTTGACGTACTGGCCGTTTTCCGCAGCGCCGCCGATCCACTGGCTGTCGCCGATCATGAGGTCGCAAAGTTTGCCGCCCGAGTTCAGCTCGTTCAGCATCCTGGATGCGAACTCGGTCCACGGAACGAATTCAAAGGACATCTTGTTGCCCGACTCGGCCTCGTATTCCTTGCTGAGTTCGACAAGCGCATTCGCCGGATCCCACGCGGCCCAGCACAGTGTAAGATCTTCGGCCTGAGCAGAGCTGACGCCCGCCGCTATGGCCAGGGACGCCGACGTAAACAACAGTTTCGCGTTCATTGCTATTTCCTCCCGGTTGCAGGCCACGGCCTCCTCGCCACGACTCCTTGCTGCAGTTAGGCTATTTGAGGTACGTACCTCATTGCAAGCATTTTCTGAGGTGCGCACATCAAAAAGGTTGCAGGCAGCGGATTTTGCAGTGAAAAGAAACAGGTGAGAGGCGGGGGAGCCGATGCGGTCGACAACAAAGGACGTGGCGGTTGCAGCGGGGGTCAGCCTTGCCACCGTTGATCGCGTGCTGAACGATCGGGCCGGTGTGCGCCATGACACGGTTGACCGCGTCAACAAAGCCATTGAAAAGCTGGGATTTACCCGGAACCTTGTCGCCGCGAATCTTGCGCGGGGGAAAAGCTATCGCTTCCTGTTCTTGTTGCCGAGAACCGGGGATCAGTTTCTTGAAGGACTGATATCGCGAATCGCCGAGTGCAACGTGGCCTTTGCCGGAGAGATGGTGCAGGCCGACGTGTGGCGTATCCACGAAAGCGACCCGCATCAAATTGCTAACGTCTTGGGCGCGATGGACCACGAACAGATTGATGGCCTGGCGATCATGGCACCGGAATCGCCGCAGGTGCGCGACGCAAAGGCCCGTCTGGTCGAACGCGGCATCGACACGGTCAGTTTCATCGCCGGTCAGATCACCAGCGATCAAGACGATTTTGTCGGCATCGACAACCATGCGGCCGGTGCGACCGCCGGGCGCCTGATGGGGCGATTTTCCGATCGCGCGCCGGGAAAGGTTCTTGTCATTGCCGAAACCATGCATGCCCGCGACAGTCTGGAACGGCGCCTTGGTTTTGATGAACTCGTCAACGCCGACTACCCGCATCTTTCGGTGCTGCCTTCGTTGGAAACCTATGGCGACAGTGAGCGCACCGAGCGGGTCATCCGCACGTCTTTCGCCAGTCACGGCAATATCTCCGGGGTCTATATCCTGAGTTCCGAAGCGCGCCTTCCGCTTGAGATCGTACTGGGTGCCACCACGTCCGGCAGACCCGTGATCATCGCTCATGAGCGAACACCGTTCACTGAGGCGGCCCTTCAGTCCCGGCAGATCGACGCGCTTATCACACAGGACCCCGGCCATCTTGTGCGCAGCGCAATCAGGATCCTGCGAGCGCGCAAGGACCGGCGCGAAATTCTCAGCTCGCAGGAAAAGATCAGGATCGAAATCCTGATCAGTGAAAACATCTGAAGTGGTGATCCCGGGTAGTTCAGCCAGCGCGTGAATAGAACAACGTTCCCAATACGCTGGTCTGCCGCGCCGGCTCTGTTGATGGCGTGGATGCCCCCTCCTGACGGCATCGCAATGTGCCAATGTGATGATTGTTGAAGCCATCACAGAAGGAGAGGACATCCATGTCGGCAGTTATCATCATCGGCATTGACCTTGCAAAGCGCGTTTTCCAGTTGCATCGCGCGCGCGACGACGGGTTGGTTGTGTTTTGCAAGAAGCTTTCTCGGGGTCAGGTGCCGGCGTTCTTTGCCCAGCAACCGGCCTGCATTGTTGCCATGGAGGCTTGCGCCACGGCGCACGGCTGGGGCCGCGAACTCGAGA